>JAGPGE010000107.1 GCA_018056145.1 Armatimonadota bacterium | reverse complement strand
CGGCGCATGTGGGTTGCCGAACTGGAAGTGTTCGGGCAGGTCTCGGAACCCCGCGTGCCGGTTGACGTGAAAGCAATCCGAGAACGCATTGAGAGCGAATTGCTTGCCCAGCGCAGAGCCGAAGACGAGGCGCGCAAGGCGCCGGTCATCGCGCGCGCGATGGACCCGCTCAAGATACGGGGCTTCCAAGGCATCATCGACCGCGACGATGTCGCCCGCGGCCGAAAGAACGTGGCAACGCGGCCTTGGGCCAAGAGCGCCCTGGAGACGATCCAGCGCGACGCCGACTGGTGGGTGGCGAAAGACGACCAGTACATTCGCGGCCTTATCCCCGAGGGCAATCCGCGAGCGATCTGCCCCAACTTCGAGAGGGGCTGCCCCATCCACGGCGGCGCCCGCAGCACCTTCAGCGCCACCCTCGAAAAGCCCTATGTGTGGAAATGCTCCAAGGGCGGCGAGGAATGGTTCGACGGGGCGGTGGTGAAAAACCCGGCCACCGGCGACGACGTGGTGGTGCAAGACGACGGCACCGGCTGGCTTGCTCCCGAGGGCTTCCCCGAAGCCGGCCGGCGTTACTACTTCGTGGCCGCGTACCGCTATTACCTGCTCGGGAAGCTGTTTTCGTCACCGTACGAGCCCGACGGGGGCTCCGAGTACCGTGGCGGAACGCCGATCATGCAGCTTTCACTGGCCTACGCGCTCACCGGCGACAGTAAGTACGCCCACAAGGCCGCGGTGATGCTCACGCGCCTCGCCGACCTGTACCCCGGCTACGACGGGTGCGTCGAGGGCCCATCGCAGCGCCAAGACGGCTATATCGGCCAGACATTTGAGCGCTTCCTGGTTCAGAACCTCATCCTCGCCTGCGACCTCATCTGGGACGAGGTCATGCAGGACCAGCAGCTAGCCAACGACCTCGCCGCGCAGGGCCTTGCTGACCTGAACGGCGATGGCGAGGTCTCCGGCGCGGACGTTGCCCGCCACCTGCAGCGCAATCTCCTCGCTCACATCTACGAGTATCTGCACCGCCTGATCCCCTATCTCGACGGGGATTTCTGGATGTACGAGATGACCGCTTTGGCGGCCCTGGCCAACTCCACCGGGAACCCGGACCTTGCCTATGAAGCGCTGGAGAGCGATCTGGGCCTGCGGGTGCTCCTGCAGAACTCATGGTTCCGCGATGGCAAGTACATCTACGACTCCACAGGCTACAACCAGGGGAACGCCGAGACGATCCTGCGCATCGCCGAGTGGATCCACGGCTTCCAGGCGCCGCCGCAATACCCGGAGCCGTTGGACCCGTATCATCACCCCGACTACCGTCTGGCGATGTTGTACGACTTCCTGCGCCACGTGGACTGCGACGGCCGGGTGCCCCAGATCGGTGACGTGGGCGGGTCGCGTTCCGTGAGCCTGCGCACCACGCCGCAGTATGCGTGGTATTTCGAGCGCGCCCTGGTGCGACTGCCTGAACTGCGGGATTACTACGCCGGGCAGCTCATGGCGGCATCAGGCGGCGACCTGGAGCAACTTCGTCTCGGCGGCGCGGATTGGTGGACCATCTTCCATGCGGGCCCGCCACTGGAGGCAGAAGCGGCGAAGATCGAGCCGCCGCGCTCCCACCTGTTCGACGACAGCGGGATCGCCATCCTGCGCGCCGGCGACACCGCCGCGACCCGCATGCACGTGCCCTTCACCTTCAGTCGCGGCGCATACGGTCACGGCCACCCGGACAAGCTGGCCATCAACATCTTCCGTTACGGTTATGACTTCAGCGCCGACCTGGGCTACCCCACCACCTGGACGGACCTGAAGAGCGGCGGTTGGGAGAAGCACACCGCGAGCCACTGCCTCGTCATGCTCAACGAGCGCGGTCAGACGGGCAATGTGACCGGCAAGCTCTCGTATTTCGCCAGCCAGCCCCCCTGCGATGCGGTGGAGGCTTCCTGCGAGGCCGCGTATCCCGGCACGAGTCTTTACCGCCGCACGCTGGCGCTGATCCGTGACCCGAACGGCGAGCCGCTCTATCTGGCCGACATCTTCCGGGTGGCTGGCGCGAAGACCCGCGACTACCTTTTCCACTCCCTGGCGAGTCCGGAAGACCTCGCAGTGAACCTCGCCGAACCCGCCGACTGGACCCACCAGCCCCAAGGGTGCCTGCTCGGCGAAGAGGTGCCGCCCATGACCCGCGCCGGCTACGGTTTCCTGTTCGACCTGCACCGCGCACACACCGACGGCGATCTGAAGGCCTCCTGGGAGTTCCGCAAGGGTGTCTCGCAGCCGGACCGCTATCTCCTCACCCGCCGGCAATTCACCAACTGCGACGTGCGTTTCACCATGACCCGCACCGGCAAGGCCCGCGGTGACCGGGAGCGCGCCGTCTTCGTTTTCGCGACCCAACCGTCAACGGTGCAGAGCCGCCGGGTCATCATGCTCCCGGCTACCAGTCTCCCCATCGGCAAGCCGGTGCAGGTTGAGGTGAAGGTCCGCGGCGGACAGGCGACCATGACCGTGGATGGCCAGCCATCCGGCCAGGTGGACGTCACGGGTTCCCCGGGCGAAAGTGGCTCGCTGGGGCTCCTTCATTACTACGACTACGACTGGGAGTACCGCGACTTCGAGATCACTCCGCAGGGCGGCGACACCATCCACATGGACTTCGATGCGCCGCTGTCCGAAGCCGATTGGGCGCGCATCGACCCCACCTACTCAGCCGCGGCTGGCATGATGAAGGTTTCCTACAACACTGGTGGGGCGCTGCATCTGTTCGCCGCCGGGAGCCCCGGGCGCGAGGTCATCCGGGCCAGCGCCGAGGGCTACGGTGTGCGCGGGCAGGCGCCCCTGGAAGGCCATCTCATCCTGCGAGACATCCGTGAGGACGTTGCCCAGGGCTCGGCGTTTCTCACGGTGCTGGAGGCCGTGGACGGCCCTTCTTGCGTCACCGGCATGCAGCGCCTGGACATCACGCCCTCGGGCGACGGAACACTCTCGGACTGCGACGCCGTGGCGATGCGCGTCGAGGCCACCGACAGTACCGGCCCGCGCGTGGACTACATACTCAGCGCCCTTGATTCGGAGACGATCCGGCAGGTGGAGGTGGACGGCCACACTATCCGCTTCCGAGGGGCTTTCGGGCTGGTCACCACCCGCGCTGGGGCGCCCACTGGCCTCATGCTCGTGGGCGGCGGAGAGTTGGCGTGCGACGGGCGCACTCTCTCGTCTCCCGGCAATCTGACCGGGCAGGTCGCGACCGTGGACCCCTCCGCTCCCGCAATCGCGGTGCGCCTGGACGACCGTTGCCCTACGCCGGGCGCGGAGCTCGTGGGCGCGAAGATCAAGCTGGAGAACGCAGGCTACGTCTGTCCGGCAGTCTACACGGTCACATCCGTGGAAGCCCTTCCGGGCGGTCTCTGGCGCCTTGGCCTGAACATGCCCGTCACTGTTGCACGCGGTGGGATCGCGTCTGTGGATGCGGGTGATGCCAGCTTCGCCACCCGAACGCCGGTGATGAAGCTGCGGATGAACCCGGGCATCTTTGATGGAAAACTCGCCCGAGCGCTGCCGGATGGAACGCCGGTGCGCTTGAGGACTGCAACAGAGAGCGCCTTCGTTCTGGCGGACCCAGCAGCAATCTCGGACTTCCGCCCCGGGGGCGAGTATGAGATCCTTGATGTGGGTGTGGGCGATCGCTTCACCATCGTGACCCATAGATCCCTGACGCTCCCGGCGAACTGAGCGTGCACACCGAATCCAGTGAAAGGCCCGCCATGATGAGCGCGGCACCGCGTCGGCGCGTCTTCAGCGCAATCCAGTACGAGAAGCCCGACCAGATTCCCGTGCGCATCTGTCCGGCGCCGGGCGGCCTGTACGAGCACGGCGAGAAGCTGCTCGAAGCTACGAAGCAATGCGGTCACGATTTTGGCGACCTGTCCGGTCTGACGCTTCCCACCCCGCCCGGTCCCGAGGCGTTCGATGCTGACGGCCGTTACCACGAGTTCAAGACCGATGACTGGGGAACGCGCTGGGAGTACCGCATCTTCGGCATCTGGGGGCATCCGGTTGAGTGGCCTCTGGACGACCTGGCTGCCCTGGACACCTATGAGCCGCCGCCGGTGGGCGTCCCCGAAGGCCCCATGTTCGAGAGCCACAAGGCCCAGATCGCCACCCACAAGCAGACCTGGTACTCCATCGGCGGCGGTGGATCGCTGTTCGAAAAGTTCTGCTCCATCCGGCCCTTCGAAGACGTCCTCATGGACATCACCCAGGACACGCCTGAGGCCAACCGTATCGGCGACATGCTTGTGGGATACTGCCGCAAGCTGGTAGACTACAGCCTCGCGCTGGACGTGGACGGAATCTGCTTCGGCGACGATTTTGGCACCAACGACGCCTGCATCTTCTCGCCGGCGGTCTGGCGCCGTTTCTTCAAGCCCCGGTATGAGGAGCTGTTCGCCCCCATACGGGCCGCGGGCAAGCATATCTTGTTCCACTGCTGCGGGCACATTGCGCCGATCCTGCCCGACCTGCGCGAACTCGGGGTCGATGTCATCTGGCCACAGATAACCGCCTACAACGTGCGCGAACTGGCGGCCACCTGCCGGGACCTGGGACTCACGGTGGAACTCCACCCCGACCGTGGGGAGACCATGCAGCGCGCAACCCCGGATGACGTCCGCCGCCACGTGTATGACTTGCTGGAGATCTTCCAGACCGACCGGGGTGGTTCCTGGCTCTACGTGGAGATCGACCCGGGCTTCCCCTGGGAGAACGTGAAGGCGCTCATGGACTTGGCGCGCGAACTGCGCAGCGGCGCCTGACGACAGATGAAGGGAACCGCAATGAGGACGCTTCTGAGCGCACTGTTGCTCCTGACGCTCATTGCTTCGCTGGCACTGGCAGCGGAGCCCGAGATCATCACCGAGAACGGCAAGCGCATCGCTGTGCACGAAGGGAGGCGCATTGGGCTGAACTTCGATGCAAACATGCAGCAGTTCGCGAAGTACGACGCCCAACACCCCGAGCCCACCGGGATCGTCTTCGTGGGTAGTTCGAGTTTCGTTGGCTGGAAGACAGTGGCGGCGGACATGGCGCCGCTGCCCGTGGTCAACCGGGCATTCGGGGGATCCAACAGCGCGCAGCTGTGGTACTACGCAGACCGGGCGGTGGTGGCACGTAGGCCGAAGCTCGTGGTAGTGTACATCGGCGACAATGACATGCCTGCGAGCACCGTCACGGTGGAGAACTACATCAAGTACGTGACCCTTTTCATCGAGCGCGTGCGCGCATCACTGCCCGAGACCCGCTTCATCTTCGTGTCCAACAAGCCCAGCCCCTCGCGCTGGAATCTATGGGACAAGTACCTGGCGGCCAACGCCGCGCTCAAGGCCCTCTGCGAAGCGGACCCGAAGCTGCGCTATGTGGACATCACCCACACGCTTCTGGATGAGAACGGTCAGGTGATTGCTGACCGCTTCCTGCCCGACATGCTCCACGTGAAGCCCGAGGTGTATGTGGATTGGACCGCGGCGGTACGACCCGTGGTTGAAGAGGTCTGGAACTCACTGCAGCCCCCGACGCAGTAGAGTGGAACAGATCGGGGACGGGCGAGTATCGCACGCTTTCACGCAGGCCCCGCCCGCCCCCGTTTCAGTACCGGCTGGTCCTCAGTTCGCCGGAGCCACCCGCACCCGGTACAGTACCTTGTCCCGCACTCCAAGGTACTCCAGCGTCCCGTCGGGACGGTACCTCGGAGGTCCGTCGCCCGGGATCCAGCTGTAAGCCGGGCCCTGCACGCCATCCACGACCATGAAGCTCTTGTCGCCAGTCTCGGCGATATACGCAAACCGCATCCCGTCGGCGCTGAAGCCTTCGGAGACATGGTAACTGAAGGGGCCACGCAGGCTTGCATAGAGCGGCTGCGTGACGCCGTCCAGAACGATCGCCATTTGTTCGCCGAACTTGCCGATGCAGACGGCATGCTTCCCGGATGCGTCGAACCACGGGCTCTGGGCCAGGGCGTCACACTCGGGCCACTCAACTCCATCCACAACGCCCACCCATTTCTCGCCCTTCTTCGCCCCGTAGCAGATGCGCGTTCCGTCCGCGGACCTGTTGATCTCTCCCACCTCGTCATACCATGCGCCCTGCCGGCCATTCGCCCAGACCGACTGCTTCTCGCCGTCCGTGAACACCGCAGCGACCATCACCGGACCCGTGTCTTCCGACCAGTCCGTCTCCACGAAGACCCGGTCGTGCTCAGGCATCGCCTCGCCGTTGAGCACCAGGCGGTCCTTCGCCCCCGTGCGCCCGACGTACGTGGGCGCGGTGCTCCCTGGCAGGAACAGGGGAACGAAGGCCGCGATGTCATCGTACTCCGGCCCCTCAACTCCATCCAGCACAACAACCGCCTTGCCATTGCGTTTCGCGGCCCAGGCCACATGCGCACCATCGTCGCTGAAAGCCAGCGCGAAGGACTTCTCGTAGTACACGAAGTTCTCGTAGGCCGGGCTTTCGGCGCCGTCCAACAGTACTTGCCACTTGTCTTCCTTGCGCACAATGTAGGCAACGCGGCCAGTTGAGCTGATGTACGGCGAACTGTAGTGGACTTCCTGGTACGGCCCGAACTCGGCGCCCTCTACGACGACAGTCCACTTCTCGCCGTCGCGCGCGGCATACGTCAGCTCCCCGGCCGGGGTGACGACAGGCGTCATCGCCATGATCTCGTCGAACAGCGGGCCCGGCTGGTCGCCGGTGAAGACCGCCCATTTCTCGCCCAGCTTGCCCACCGCGGTCGCATTCCCCTGCGGCATGGCCGGGGCGATGTACCCGCCGATCTCATCCGCCGCCACGGTCGCCTGCCCATTCACATACACCCGCCAGAGTCCATCCGCTTTGGCCCGGAAAACGAGCCTGCCCTGGGGATCGATTTCCGGTGAGAAAGGAGCCACTTCCTGGTACGGCCCCATTTCGGTGCCCTTCGCCCAGACGTACCACTCATCGCCCCTGCGCCCGGCATAGGTGAAGCCCTGGGCGGCCTGGTGGTAAGCGATGCCCACGACTTCGTCCCACGACGGTCCAGTCACGCCGTCCACGGTGACTGTCCACTTGTCCCCCGTCCGGGCTGAGTAGGCAAGGTGCCTCCCGTCGTCGGTGACTACCGGGTCCGCGATCTGGTCCCACTCCGCGCCCGGTGTGCCGTCAACCAGCGGCACCACCTTCGTTCCCTTCCAGCCGATGGCCCAAACGCGCTTGCCTTCCGCAAGAAAGCTGGGCCCGAACAGGGCATCGTAGGGCTCACTCGTGGTTGCGTCGATAACCGCGAAGTGCTGCCCTCCTTGCCATGCTCCGAGACACACATCCGCCGCGATGCGTCCCCCAGTTGGACTCAGCACCGGGTGGCCCCTGGCGATGTCGTCATACGCCGGACCTTCGGCGCCGTTGAACCACACATGCACTTTCCCGCCGCGGGAGGACACCCCCGCGATATTCCACCCGTCGCTGTCAACACTCGCCTGTCCGATGAACGTCTCGGGGACAGGCCCCAGCCGGGTCTCCTGGTGGACCGCCTGGCCCTGCGCCAGCACGACCAGTGACGCAGCGAACCCAGTGGCCAGCCGCCTCAGCACCGCTCTGCGCACCGTGCGCCCTCCTCTCACTATCGGAACCCGCATCGGTCTCTCCGCAGTCCGGGAATGTCCCCCAGAGTCCGTGCTCTCGGCTACATATTGGCTCCCGACAAAGCAGACTCCTTGCGCCAGGCCCGGCCCGCTATTCCGCAACCGGCTTTAGGACCACGGACCGCAGGTTCATGACCGCCAGGCCGGGCTTGCGCAGGCCGCGCACCATGGCATTGAGCACTCCTGGGTCATTGATCCGGATGCCCCCGAGGCTCACCGTGCGATAGTTCGTCCAGCTTCCAGTGACCTCGGTCTTCCCCACCACCGCCTGGTTCCCGATGACTACCACGTACTCGCTGTCCCCGCTGTTGGTGTCGCAGGCGTAGGTCACCTCGACCTCAAACGCGCCCGGCTTGTCCACCCTCACCTGCCACTGCGCGAAGTCGTTCACGTTCGTCCAGAAGCCGATGTTCAGTTCCTTGCCGCCCTCGATCTTCGCATTTTCGCCGATGACCTCGGCGTCCGCCGCACTGAGCCGGATTGTCCCGTCTTTCTCCTGCACCAGCGTCGCCGCCAAAGGCTCCACCGTCCCGGACACCTCGGCCACGACCACGGTATCGATGGGATCCGGTGCGGTCGCGGGAAGCTGAATCGCGCAGCCGCGATCAGAGGCGCTCACGGTCAGCGCCTTTTCTGGCTCGGACAACAGGTATGCCCGCAATACCGTGCCCGACATGGGCACATTCAGCACACCGTCCGCAGGCCAGTGGAACACGTGCAGGTAGAGTTTCCCCGGTTTCGTGGTGCATCGCCCCCAGGGCAGCTTCTTGAAAGGTCCGGCAGTCGTGGCGTAGATCGATTCGCCGTTGGCCTCGAGCCACTTCCCGATGGCCGCCAGACGCTCCACGCTTGGTTGCGGGATGACTCCCTCGGCGGTAGGCCCGACATTCAGCAGGTAGTTGCCGCCCTTGCTGGCGATGTCCACCAGGTTGCGCAGGAGCGTCTCCACCGACTTCCAGTTGTTGTCGTAGGACTTGTAGCCCCACGTGTCGTTCATCGTCATGCACGTCTCCCAGTCCCGGTCCTTGTAACCCGTGGCCGGGATGTGCTGCTCGGGGGTCTCGGTGTCGCCGGGGAAACCTCCGCCCAGCCGGTTATTGGTAATGATCCCCGGCTGGAGCTTGAGCAAGGGCAGGAACTGCCGGGCGCGTTCCGGGGTCATGCCGGTGGGGGTGTCCCACCAAAGCACTCCGAGTGGCCCGTAGTTCGAGAGAATCTCGCGCACCTGGGGCACCGCGATCTTGCGGATGTACTCGTCCATGTCTCCATCCTGCGCCGGGTCCCAGTGGCCGCCCGCCGCTGCCCCACCCGGATGATGCCAGTCCTGGGCTTCCGAGTAGTAAAACCCCAGCTTGATGCCCTGCCTGCGGCAGGCTTCGGCCAGTTCCGCGAGAGGGTCGCGCTTGAAAGGGGTGGCGTCGTAGATGTTGAAGGGGCTCGCGGCCGACTTGAACATCGCGAACCCGTCGTGGTGCTTCGAGGTGATGATGATGTACTTCATCCCCGCGTTCTTGGCGATGGAAACCCACTCATCCGCGTTGAACTTCACGGGGTTGAACTGCCCGGCAAGCGCAGCGTAGTCCTTCACCGGTATCTTCGCCTGATGCATGATCCATTCGCCGATGCCGCCGATCTGCTTCCCGTTCCAGGTGCCCGCCGGAACCGCGTATAGCCCCCAGTGGATGAACATCCCGAACCGGGCTTCTCTCCACCATTTCATCCGCGCGTCCTTCTGTTCGCGCGTCTCTTCCTCAGCAGCCGCCGGCAGCGCCATCAGGAAGGTGGCCAGCAGGCAGATCAGCACCGCCAGCGACGCAACTCCGCGAAACCGCGTCATATCGATTGCCTCCGCGCTGTGTGTGAGCATACGCCAATCTATGTCCAGTTCAACGCCGACCCGCGCCTTCCTGCTTCACCTGCGCGCCGTGTCGAAGGCCACAGGCACCCGCATGTCGAAAACCCACCATCACCCCGTAGCTGGAGGCGTCGCTGTGAACCCGAGCCCCTGGAAATGTGCCCTTGAACTCGATGAGCACCGCAACGTGACCGGTGGCAGCCCGGTTGCCCTCGTGGACGCGATCCGTCGCGGCGCCGACTTGCGCATCGGCACCACCTTCCGCCACAATGAGCACATCGATACCAGCTCCGACTGCCCGGAGCTGATCCGAGAGGTGGCGGAGTTCGGCGCGACATACGTTGTGGATGACCGCTGGGCCGCGGGCATCATGACCCTCCGCCAGCCCATTGAGCTGCCCGTGGGCTTCGGTCCCCGGCCGTCCATGTCCTTCTTCCTGTACAACCAGGACGGGCAACAGGCCATCGCGCGCCCGTTCCTGGACGGCGCGGAGTGCAGTTCCGTTACCGGCCGCTCCCCGGACGAGCCCCCTGAGAACATGCCGCGCTACCACGTGCTGGACACGTGGGATTCCGGCACGAATGCGCCCTGCCACAATTTCATCTTCGACTTCGGCGTCTTTCGTTACATGATCCGCGACGACTGGACGGAGCTTCTCAGCCATGATGCGGAGGGCACCGTCCTTTCAGGCTCTCTCGAAGCGCTGACAGAGGCCTTCTACAACGGCTGTGCCCTGAAGATCGCGGTGAATGGGCTCTGCGATGATCTGGCCGGAGAGGGCGCCTTGCCCCATGAGCTCATGGTGCAGGCGGGGCCGGGGTACCACTACACCGACCGGCAGCTGTTCATGGTGGGGTCCCATCCCCTGGTGCGGGTTCGGCCTGCGGTCCCGATGCGCTATGAGACACGCGCCTGGGATTTCGGCTGGGTCATGGCGCGCACCGATGGTCACGTGGTCTACCGCCGCTGCGACCCGTACACGCTGAGGTTCGACGACCGCATCATGGGCTGCGCGATGCGCTGGTTTGCGCGCTAAACCACATGCCGCTTCAGGCTACTGCGGCTTTCCCAGGTGCTTCAGGAGCTCCAGTGCGATCAGGCGGTTGCCTTCAGCCGACAGGTGCACGCCGTCCGCAGTGAAGAGCACCGGTTTCTCGGGATAGGTCCGGGTCGGCTCGTAGACATCCAGGTAGTCGCAACCGTTCTCTTGCGCCACCTTGCGTGCCACGGCGTTGAACTGCTCTAGCACCTCGGGCTTGCCGAACAGTGATGCCCTCCCCCGCGACGCCAGGTGCTCGTAGGCCATGGGCAAGGTGATCTCGTACACGGAGGATGTCGATGACATCACCGTCACCTGAGCCCCGGTACTGTTCTTCAGGTGCTGGATCACCTTCGCATAGGTGTTCTCGAAGTCCTCAATGGACACCGTCGGCTGCGTGAACCTCGAAGCGCTCGTAAGCTTGCTGTCATTGTGACCCAGGAAGATGAAGACTCGCGTGGGCGGGGGGTCGAACACCCCATCGTAGGCGTCCGGGCGGTACGCCTTCGCGCTCCCGCTCAACCTCTGCCAGACGCGGGTGATGATATCCCCTGCCACCCCCGCGTTCCTGAAGGTGAACTGCTCTCCGTGAGCCCGCTGCAGCCAGTAAGCAACCTGGTCCACATAGTTGAAGCCACGGGAGAAGTCGGTGAGGCTGTCGCCAAGATACAGGTAATGCGCCGGCATCGCGCCCGGGTTCGCATTCGCCGCGGCGGTGTTGAAGCTCTCCCAAACCGCGCGCGGCAGCACATCGACGTACGCGGTTCCGCTGGCCGAAAGCTCGCCACTG
>JAGPGE010000832.1 GCA_018056145.1 Armatimonadota bacterium | reverse complement strand
GCTCCGGCAGGACCCGTCCGCCTATAGCCCCCGGCGGAAGCCGGAGGATTCCGGCCCCGAGCAAAGGATCACAAGCCCCGAAGGGGCGGCCGGTCCGGGTGCGCCGGGGACGGCCTGTCGCCCCCTTCGGGGGCTCAAGGCGCATCGTGGGGCGGAATCCAGGGGCTTCCGCCCCTGGCTATAGGCTGCCGCCCGCTCCGCGGGCTGTAAGGCAACGGCTCGGGACCGGAAGGTGCGGGGATGCTCGGAGCGTGTCTCGCCCGGTCGGGCACGCCCAAGGCGTATCCGGCCCCAGCGGGCACGCCCAAGGCGTATCCGGCCCCAGCGGGCACGGTCAAAGCGCATCTGGCCCCAGCGGCGCGCTCGAAGCGCATCCGGCCCCAGCGGGCACGCATCGCACAAGACCGATGGTCCGGTCCGCCTGCCCCCCATCATTGACCCGATGGCCCGCTTGTGCTATTGTACCCGCGCGGTCCTGTATGGGCCGCGCTTTGCCGTGACGCGCAGCTATGCGACGAAATCATCCCCGGCAGCCGCATCCGGCGAGGGCAACATCTGGGAGCGGGGTCGAGGGTGGTTTTTGCTGTGCGTCTGTCCTGAGCGTTCTCCAAAACTCGCTGAGGAAACGTTGCCAGCGCTTTGCGGCCGATTTGTCGGCCTCGCGCGGCAATGTGCGGTCCGATGTAGTCCACGCCCTCGCCCATGCGGACCGTGTATGGAGGTGGCCGTCTTGGCTCTTGTCACAATGAAGGAACTGCTGGAGGCCGGTGTGCACTTCGGGCACCAGACTAGGCGCTGGAACCCGAAGATGAAGCGGTACATCTACCACGAGCGCAACGGGATCTACATCATCGATCTGCACCAGACCCTGCGGCTTCTCGAAGATGCCTACCACTTTGTGCGCGCCACCGCCGCCGAGGGCAAGCAGGTGCTGTTCGTCGGCACCAAGCGCCAGGCGCAGGAATCGATCAAGGCCCAGGCTGAGCGCTGTGGGATGCCCTACGTCAACCGCCGCTGGCTGGGTGGCATGCTCACCAACATTCGCACCATGCGCGACCGCATCAAGTACCTCGAGAACCTCGAAGCCGCGCAGGCGAGCGGCGAGTGGACCCGCCTGACCAAGAAAGAGGGCCTCACCCTCGAGCGCGAGCTCGAGAAGCTTCAGGCCAACCTGGGCGGGTACCGCAACGCGAAGGCCGTACCCGGCGCGGTCTTCATCGTGGACCTGAAGCGCGAGCATCTCGCGGCCGCCGAGGCGAATAAGCTCGGCGTCCCGGTTGTCTCCATTCTCGACACCAACTGCGACCCGGACCTCGTGGACTGGGTCATACCGGGCAATGACGACGCGATCCGCGCCATCCGCCTGATCACCGGCAAGATGGCTGACGCGGTGCTCGAAGGCAAGGCCGAGCGCGAGTCCAGGATGGCCGAAGAGTCCGCGCGTCTCGAGACCGCGGCCGCCGACGCCGAACTGCCCGAGGACGAGGGCGCCGAGGGACCGGTCTGGAGCGGCGCCGTTGAAGACCAGTTCATCGAAAACGCCTTCGACGATATCTACGTGGACGACAGCCAGGAGTAAAGCGCACCGCAATCCGCTGACCAGGCAGGGCCGGCAGGGGTATTGCAACCAGCCGGCCCTGATTCTCACTTCTCCAGGAGGTCTGGAAGATGGCCGTATCCGCACAGGACGTCAAGAAACTTCGCGAAGTCACAGGCGCGGGGATGCTCGACTGCAAGAAGGCCCTCGAAGAGGCCAACGGTGACTTCGAAGAGGCCATCGCCACGCTGCGTAAGAAGGGGATCGCCGTCGCTGCCAAGCGCGAGGGCAAGACCGCGTCCGAGGGCACCATCGCTTCCTACATCCATGCCGGCGACCAGATCGGTGTGCTGGTCGAGGTCAACTGCGAGACCGACTTCGTGGCCCGGACCGACGATCTGAAGGCCTTCGCCAAGGAGCTGTGCATGCAGGTCGCCGCACAGCAGCCGCGGTGGGTCGCACCCGAGGACGTGCCGGAGAGCGCTCTGGAAAAGGAGCGCGAGATCCTCAGGGAGCAGGCCCTGTCCGAGGGCAAGCCCGAGAGCATCGTGGACAAGATGGTCGAAGGCCGCATGCGCAAGTTCTACGAGACCTACTGCCTGATCAAGCAGCCGTACATCCGCGACGACAGCAAGACCATTGAGGACCTCCTCAATGACGTGGTTGCGAAGACCGGCGAGAAGATCGTGATCCGCCGCTTCACTCGATACCAGGTTGGGGCGGAGGGCTAAATGCGCGACCCACAGCGCGGGCCGTGGACGAGAATCATCCTCAAGCTCAGCGGGGAGTCCCTCAAAGGCCCCGAGGAGCACGGGATTCACCAGCCCACGCTGCGCGGCATCGCTGCCGCCATCGCCGAAGCGGCCCATACCGGCGTTGAGATCGGTCTCATCATCGGTGGCGGGAATCTCTGGCGCGGCGCCGAGGTGGCCGACGTCGGCATGGGTCGCGCCACTGCCGATTACGCCGGCATGCTTGCGACAGCAATCAATGCCATTGCGCTCCAGGATGCCCTGGAGCGCGATGGCGTCGATACCCGGATGC
>JAGPGE010000831.1 GCA_018056145.1 Armatimonadota bacterium | reverse complement strand
GGATGCGAATGCCCCGCTCCTGAAGTACGGCAATGAAACGGCGGCCGATCTTACCCGATCCGCCGAAGAGTGCGACGCTCTGGATGTTCAAGGGAATGACCTCCGGGTGTGACTCATTCGGGATCCGCGCTGAAGCACGAGCCAACGGGCCTTCGCCCGCTCGGACTGTGGACTGCCGGAGAGGACGCCATGGCCCGATTCTCCAGTAGTGCTTCGCGATGCAGCGCTGTGAACTACTGCGCCGCCGGCCAGGGCAGACTGATGATCTGGCGCTCTCCATCGACCTCGCGGGCAACGATCACTCGGGCTGATGTCTTCAATTCTTCGCCCCACGGCAGTTGCAGCGCGGTCTCCGCGTTCTCCCGGTTGAAAGCGACCAGTGTACTGCCAACCTGCACGGCGTCCACGCCTTCGGCGGAACGGTTAGTCACCATGGGCGCCGATTCCTCCGCCGTGCCGATGATCAGTGGCACCAGGAAGGTAGTCTCGCGAAGCCGCGGCGACTTGAGTTCCAGAAGGCCGATATCCGCGGCATCGGGAGTCAGGTCCCGGGTTGGATGAACATACTGGGGGCGGTATGTCTCGGTCGCTCCCTCGAACTGAGCCGGCGCTAGGGGCAGCACAGTCAGCGTTGCTCCCGCGTTGTTCACCTGCCACCCAGAAGGTTTGGCCACCGGCTGTATCTCGCCGTAATGATGCAGGAGCCAGGAGAAGACCGAGGGCTCCTGCGCGGCCAGCCGATCATGCACCACAACGAGGTCCCTGCCCGCGAGGACGAACTCCCGGTCGAAGCGCGTCAGACCGACTTCGGGCGGGTACGCCGTTGTCGCGTCTCCCGCGACGACGGACACATCGCCCTGGTTGATGAAGCCGGTGACATGCGCCCGGCCAGGATTGGGCCTTGGCCACATCTCGCCGTCACCATACTGCCCGAGACCGTTGACCAGGACTGTGTTGTGATTGCGCGTCTGCTTGCTGTAAGTGTACCCCGGGTCCATCGCGAGGACCTGGCCGCGACCGAAGAGGGTGAAGTGGTTCTGCTCGGGGTGGTTATGCCCGACGCCACTTAAGTTCCGTGGCCCGGAGATCTCGGCCCATTTGTGCCCACCCATGGGCCGGCTCACGAAGGCGGCATGGGTGGCATTCGGGTCCCAGGAAGTGCGCATGAAGGCGGTCTCGATGTCCGGGTAGTAGCGCCCGGTGGGAAGCTCCCTGAGTGCGTCCGTGGTCGGCATGGAGTCATCCAGCCACAGGAGCCGGAACTTGTCGCCGCTTGCGCCGGCATTGATGAGCGCGGCCATGCCCATGTTGAGCGGGTCCCTGAAGCGCCGGGCTTCCCACAGGAACAGGCTGGGGTTCGAACGGCCCAGGGGAATTGTGCTGTCTTCCAGGGCCACCGACTGCATCAGGCCGGGGTACAGGTGGTGGAAGCGGAACTGGGCCTGGCCTCTGAGGCCGTCATCGCCCGCGGGGATGCGCAGCCCGGTGCACCATTCGTAAAGGTCTGTGTACAGGTACAGCGCGGGCATGGAGAAGTCCCAGTACGACGGCCCCTCGTGGAAGCCCCCGTCGGGGCTGAAGGTGAGCGGGATCCGCTCGAAGCGCTCCCAGGCCCAGGGCAGCCACTGGTCCGCTTCGGGGGTCTCGCCATACACTGCAGCCGCGCCCAGCGCAAGCGCCAAATGAGCGTACCAGTAGTGATTCTGCTGGTAAGACTGCCCCCCGCCCTGGATGCCTGCCATTGAAGCGTCGAAGATCAGCCGGCAGTGGCGGATGATAGTCTCCCGCACCCGCGCGCGGAGTTCCTCGGGGATGTTGTCATAAAGCCAGTCGTACGCCAGCGCGACTCCTTCCATGAAATACTCGGCGTCCAGGTCCGCTCCTACATTGGGGTAGGTGGTGGCCACGTCCAGCCAGGACAGGATATCCGCAAGGCGCTGTTCGTCCGGTTGGAGCAGTTCGGCCAGCGCGTAGTTGCCCAGGGAGCGGAACGGGCCGCCATTGCGGGCGTTAGGCCTGAAGGCCGGAGCATCGCGGCCGATGGCGCCGGGCAGCTTGTAGTAGGCCTTCCCGGCCTCACTGTCCATCCGCCGCCGCAATTCGGGAAGGCTGTCGGGGGCTATGAGCAGGCGCGGTCTGGCCTGCATGAGTTCAGTGCGCATGGGCGGCAGCGGCGACTGCACCGTGGTCTGAACGAGATGCACGGACTTCAGGGCGCTGCCCGCCGCTTCGCGCAGGGACAGAGTGAGCGTGTGACGTCCGGCCTCCTGGATCGCCACCGGCAGGCGGCCCGGGCCGAACTCACCCACCGGGAATCGCATGGGCGCGGCGACCTGCTCCCCGTCAACCGAAAGCCAGTATGAGTCGTCACCGGGGGAGTTGCCGCGCGCGATTGCCTCGAAGACGTACTTGCCGGGCTCAAGGTCGACCTCGAAGGTGAGTGTGAACCCCTTTGCGGTGATCCACGCCTGTTCGTCACCCACCTGCCCCGGAGACAGATTCGCGGCGTGCTGCATCATCTCTTCCCCTACGGCGCCGAAGAGCATGGTGCGGCCGAGGATTGGCCGGTCGGTGATGTCGTCC
>JAGPGE010000106.1 GCA_018056145.1 Armatimonadota bacterium | reverse complement strand
GTCTGATCGTGTCCGCGGGCCAGCTTGGATCGAGAGATCCCGGGGACAGAAGGCGCTCGAATCCCCGCAATTCCACCACCGGCGCTTCGCCGAACCCGTCTCCGCAGACAAGGACCGTGTCGTCCGGTCCTACGGGGTCGGATGCCCAGAAGACGGTAGGCGCGGCGAAGCCTGAGAAGGCGACAGCGGCCAGGCAAAGCAGTATCAACGGGCGCATGTGCTTGCCTCCGGGAGGAAGTGGTGACAGTCGGTCTGTCGCGCTAGTTCACATTAGCCAGTTCCGTAAGCGCCTCCAGGACCTCGAGCCTCACGCGATCCATCACGCCGCGGTCCTTGTCCTCACCCCAGCCGAGATTGCCGATCTTGATGTCGTCGATCACCCGGCGCGGACCTGTCTCCAGCAGCGCCTTCGCAGCTTCAACCTGCGGTCCCTGTCTGCCCGCCGCCTCGAGTTCAGCCACCCGTGCGCGCAGCATCACAAAATACTGGAAATCCTGGGCGCCCTCGCGAATCGCTTCCATCTGTTTGCCGTCGGTGATGCTCGTGGGGGTGATGAACAGCGGCGAGTACTGGTTCCGGGTGGCCAGGTAGGCGTTCCAGGAATTGCCGGACTGCGCCTCGTCTCCGAAGGCCCAGTAGTGCGAGCCCTTCGCGTCGTACTCGACCGCCCACCAGAACTGCCCGCGGAAGTAGGAGTACGGGTCCAGCAGCCGCGCGGGGCCGGAGCATGAGTAGAACCATAGTTCACGGCCGGCGGCCTGCTGGTCCACGTAGAACTGCCGGGCCTCCTCGCTGCCGCTCATGAAGATCGGCAGGTTGGGGCACATGACGTCCATCGTCTCGAACATCTCGATATCCGCCTCGCGCGGGTCCTTGTAGGTCGGGTCCTCCCAGACAATGACCTCAGGCGTGGCGGCCTGGATCGCCTTCGCCCACGCGATGATGGTCTCCACCTGGGAGGCTTGGTGAGGCTCGTCCACCAGCAGCACCGCCAGCTTGCCCGGGTCGATGTCCAGATCGGCAATGTGTGAAGTCCACACCTGGAAGTAGTCGCCGACCATGCGGTTGAAGCGGTCGGTGCCCATCTTCTCGCCGTGGAACGAACCGCCGACGGACATGAACACGCAGTAGTAGCGCGCATCCGGCCAGCGTTCCACCCAGGCGTCAAAGGCGGTGAAGTCCAACTCCGAAGTCAGCCGGCCTTCTGCGTCGAACTCGGCCTTCGATGGCATGACGCCGGCGGTTGCCCAGGGCGTGTTGACGAAATGCTCTCGCAGATTGGCGATAAACATGGGCATGTTGCCGGGGGTCACGTCGTAAGCCCCCATGCCGTCGGTGTAGTCCCAGCCGCCGATGGCGATGTCCACCTCGTTTGGGAAGTCGATGGGCGCGACCTCCAGGGACAGGGGCAACTCGGCGTCCACACGCTCGTGGAACTTCTCTCCGCGTCGCATACCGCTGTCCACCATCGCCGACAGCTTGACAGTTCCCGTATACTCACCCGGCTCGACATCCCTCGGGTTGAAGGAAAGCCAGACCTGCTTCGAGCAGCCGGCATTCACGGTCACCTTGTAACCGCTCTCGGTCCGCGCGGCTTCGGGCAGCGCGGCGGCGATGGGGCGGCGGTCGCGGGTGTCGGTGAAGAGCACCTCGCGGACGCTGATATAATCGGGGTTCGACCCGCCCGGGAGCCCCTCGATCGAGAAGTTCAGGTCGAAGTCGCTGTCGGAGGCATTGGTGACGTTGAACGTCTCCGCGCGGTGCTCGCCCCGCATCATCTCGACCGACAGGCCGGGCGACCGCGCGATTTCGAGGGCATCCGGCGCGTCGGTGGGTGCGAGCATGTCCCACCGGTTGCGCTGCCAGACCGAGAAACGCGGCACGCCGCGCGACCGCAGGACGGGAGCGTTGAGCGCATAGGTCCGGGCATGCACCGGGTTGAGCGGCAGGATGGTGGTGAAGTCAGCCGGCAGATCCTGCACAATAGCGGGGGTCGCCGCCGCGATTTCGTCGGCCTCCTGCAGGAGCTTTGCCTTTTCGTCCGCAGGAAGGTCCGACCCATTGATGGCCTCTCGCGCCGCCGCAAGATCCGCCCGCATCCGCCAGACGTATGCCGACCGCAGGCGCATTTCGGTGAAGTGCTGCTTCGGATTGGCGACCACCGGCCCTGTCAGTTCCGCGGTCATCAGCTCGTCTGGTCCCAGGTAGACTTCGACCTCATCCACGAAACAGTACGGCGCGCAATCGATGACCAGCGACACATATCGGCCCCGGGTCTTCAGGTCACCCGTCGCGAAGCGGAACTGGCCGTACTTGTCGCTGGGGGGAGCGCCGTTGCGAGTGCCCATCTCCACCAGGTCTCCTACCTGCCGCCAGGATGCCTGGTCATCGCTGACAAGCACGCCGATACTCGCCGGCCAGGTAACCCCGGCCACTCCCGCGGCCGTGCTGTAAGAGAGCCCGGCGATGGGCAGCACCTCCCCAAGGTCGATGGTGATGATCGCCGGCACCGCGTTAGACCAGCCGACCGTTGTTTTCTGCGTCCAGAAGTAACCCACCGTGTAGATGCCGTCGGTGAGTTGAACGCGGTCGTCCGGGTCGGTCGAATAGCCGTAGTTGGGGGCCGGGGAGAGCGTATAACTCTTCCCCAGCGCCACATTGGGGCCCGGCGGCTCAAACAGGTCGGCGGGGCGCATATCCGCCGGGGCTTCCGCCGCCAGGTAGATCTGGACGTCGTCAATACCGGACTTGCCGGTAACAGACGTGCCGGTGCTTGCCATCGCCCGGTCACCGAAGATGCGCACGACGAGGCTGCGCGCCTCGCCGCTGTTGAAGCGGGCCGAGAAGACCTTCCAGGTCGTGGCGCCGTCGGAAACCACCCCGGCGGCGCGGTTGGTCGTGCCCTCCATCAGCACCTCCACGAAGGGCTTCGCCTTTCCGTCGCTCTTCAGCGCGGCAGTGAGGACGTAGTCAGTATTCGGCTCCACCGCCACCGTCTGCGTCACAAGTCCTGCGGGCGCCGGTTTCCAGGCATCATACCGGAGCGAAAACGAGCCACTGTGCCCGTCGTCGTTCGGGTTCGAGTAAAGCGCCTGCGCGGCGGCATCCACGGTCCAGTCGGCGGGCAGCTTCCCCGAAGCATCCTGCTGTGAGAAGTCGGCGTTGCGCACAAGGCCCTGGCCAAAAGCGGGCAGACCCAAGACGCAGAGCACTGCGAGGGCAATGAGAGGTTTCAGGCGCATGGTTGGATCACGTCTCCCGGTGGCGAGATCTGTCTGTTCGCCGTGCTGGCAAGGGTGAACTGTCAGTGCTGTGAATCAATTCGCCGGCGAGTTTCCTCCGCCCTTCGTGTGTTGATTCCGTGCAGGATTCCGGTGCCTGCCATCGAAGTAGATGGTGCGCACTGTGCACCCGCGGGAGTGCCCGAGTCTGTGGCTCTTCGGAGGCGGTTCGCCGTGAACGAAGACGACGCGTTGTTCTGCTCGAGAATGTTGCGCCACGCCGCGCTGGGAGCCCTTGTCGGAGGGCCGGTAGCCGCGGGAGCCATCTGGCTGCTGCTGGAGAGAACCGCACTGCTCGACAGTGTCAGCCTTGGAGCGGACCGCAGTACACTCACGGTCATCGGGCTCATCGCCGCGCTGCTTGTAGGCATCTGGCTGGGCGCCATGGTGTCGTGCATGTTCGTGCGCAAGACCACCACCGAAGACCGCTGCTATGGCGGCACTCTGGGCTGCCTCATCAACCTGCTTGGCGGCGCTCTCGGCTGGCTCCTGGGCACTCGCCTGTTCGACAGCGACTTGCACCCCGTACTCCTCTTCCTGATCGGCGCCGTCGCCCTGTCCGCGGTAGCCTTCGGGTTCACGCTCTGCTGCCCGCGAGCGCGCCAGTTGTGCAGGACGGATGCTGAGCACCAGGACGATTCCGCCTAGCGCTGCGCATTGGCTTCCACAACTCTTGGGAGGGCCTTCCCCGTGCCTCGGCGAAGCAACCGCCAGCTGACATGCCCCGGAGGCCCGTGTGAAGCTCACCACACACAGCCCGCAAGTATTGGCCGAAGACGAGATCAGCCGCATCTGGAATGCCGCCCTGGCAACCTGGGCACAAGTTCCCCTGCGCGCTCCCGGTCCCGATGCTTTCATGCAGGCCCTGCGCGACTATGGCTGCGACGTGCGCGGCGACAGGATCCACTTCACGCAGGCCGTGCGCGAGAAGGTCCTGGCGCGCATCAATGCAGAACGCGAGAGGCATGGGCCGTACCGTCCGGCCATCGTGGATTCGGACACCATCACCTTCCAGACCAACGGGCAGGGCTTCCACTGCTGCGACACGCGGACGGGTTCCCTGAGGCCCGCAACGACGGAAGACCTCGCCGAGTGGTCGCGCCTGTGTGACGCCATCCCGGGGCTCCAGCGTGGCCACCCGACGTACATCCCTCAGGACGTGCCCGTAGCGACCTGCGATGTCCACGCCTTCGCGACGATCATCCTCAACAGCCGCGTGCCCTGCCGCGTGTCGGTGTACGCTGCCGACCTGATCCCGTTCTTCATCGCCCTGCAGGCGGTGGTGGATGGCTCCGAAGAACAGGCCCGCAAGGCGCCAGTGTTCAACACCACCTGCTATGTGAACTCGCCCTTCATGATCTCCCGCGAGGCCATTGACATCGCCATGCGCGCGAGAGAGACCATGGGTCTGCCCTTCCGGGTCTTCGCCATGCCGGTCGCGGGGGCCACCGCGCCGGGAGCTCTCGCCGGCGCAATGGTGCAGAGCGTGGCCGAGTGCCTCGCGCTGAACACCGTCACCCTCGCACTGGATGACCGGGTGACCGGCTGGACGGAATCGATGCTGGGCTTCGACATGCGCGCCGGCACCCCGGTAGCCAACGCCCCGGATGGCCAACTCCTGAGCCTCATGGCGCGACAGATGGGCGCCTGGATCTTCGGGGGCACGTACACAGCGGTGGGCGCGCTATCCACCACCGCGAAGACCCCCGGTGCACAGTCCTGCATGGAGAAAGCCCTGGACGCCATGTGGGCCTTCGCGTCCGGGGTGCGCAGCTTCGCTTCGCTGGGTGTCCTCGCCGCCAGCGATGCCGCCAGCGCGACTCAGCTCATGCTTGACCTCGAACTGGTGCACACACTCGAGCGACTCGCGCGCGGCGCCCGGGTGGATGAGGATACGCTGGCCGCCGAAGTGATCCGCGAGGTCGCGCCGCGGGGGGCGAAGTACCTGGTCCACGAACATACGGCGGAGCACTTTCGGGAGGAGCTCTGGGCGGCTGAACTCATGGACCGGCGCTTCCCCAGCGCCTGGATGCAGGATGAGCGCACCATGCTGGACCGGGCCCGGGACAAGGCTCTGCGCATGTCCGAGTCCGCGGAGAACCAGTGCCCGCTGACCGATGAACAGCGAAGGCAAGTGGCGGAGATCGTGGCCGAAGCGGATGCATTTGTGGCGAAGAGAAAGCCCAAGCAGACTGGTTGAGTGTTGCCCGCACGAACTCGGCCTGCGCTCCATCGGGTGCACCCGAACCCAGCCACGCTGACCCGCAGCAAGGAGAACCCGCCATGGCGACGACCCTCCGCGCCGGCGCGTGGAAAACCGACATCACCGCGCCGCTGCATGTCCCGTACCTGGGCTTCGACCCGCGACAAGCGCTGTTCGAAGGCATTCATGACCCCCTCTTCGCAAGGGCCGCCGTGCTGGCCACGGACGATGGCGCGGTGGGGATGCTCAGCGCCGATGCGCTGGGCCTGTCCCGCGACCTGCTGGGACCGGCGCGGGACTTCATCCATCACATCCGCGCGCGCGTGACTCAAGAGACCGGCTTGCCGCACGAGTGCATTCTGCTGGCTGCGACCCATGCGCACTCCACGCCCGAGACCTACGGTATCACCCGCATCTGGGAGCGCGAGGACTGCCGGGCGTGGCTGCTAACTTTCGCAGAACAGCTTGCCGATGCCCTCATTCTGGCCTGGCGCGACATGAGGCCGGCCACTCTGCGCGCTGGATCGGCGGAACTGGCGGGCCTCGGCGGCAACCGGCGCATGAAAGATGCACAGGGGCGGCTGTTCTCAGCGAAACGCAAGCCCGAGGACGCAGAGATAGTGGACCCGGGTGCGGTGGATACTGAACTCGGTGCGATGATCCTGGAACGTGAGGGTTCCGGCCCAATCGTGATCGCGAACTACGCCTGCCACCCAGTCACGGTCCAGGCGCAGCCGCTGGTCTCCGCAGACTTCCCCGGACGTGCCACCCAGATCGTGGAAGACACGCTGGGTGATGGGTCCTGCTGTCTGTTCCTGCAGGGCGCTTCGGGGGACATTAACCCCATCGGCGACGCGTCCGGGGACTGGCGCGATGTGGAGACCTACGGCCTGATGCTCGCGGGGGGCATCCTGGAAGCCGTCGGGAACGCGCGCATGGCCGAAGCCCAGCGCGAACCCGCGCTCAAGGGCAGCAAGCAGTCGATCCAGGTTCCCGCACGTCCCGCGCCTTCGGTAGAAGACGCGCGCGCTGCCCTGGAAACCGCTGAACTGCGCCTGTCCACGACGCCTGGCGGTTCAGTTGACCACGCAGCCGCGTATGGAGACGCCCGGCGCTGGCGGGAGACGTACCGGCTGTCGCTGTTCGGCCAGAACCCGGTCGCAGTCGAACTGCAGGCGCTTCGCATTGGCGACACGGCTCTCGCTGCTTTTCCGGGCGAGCTTTTCTGCGGCCTCGGGCTGCGGACGAAAGCGGAGTCACCCGCCCGGCAGACGATGATTGCCGAGTGCTCTAATGGCTGCGTGGGGTATCTCGCGCCGGAGAGCGCGTGGGATGACGGCGGGTACGAGGTGGGCGAAGGCGCGTGGTGTCGCGTGGGTCGCGGCGGCCCGGAGAGAATGGTCGCGTGCGCCCTGGAGCAACTGCGGGGTGTGTTCGAGTGACCTGCCGGGCACCAATCCCCGCATTTGTGCGCAGGACATGCTGATGCCAACCCAGCTTCACGTCGGACTTCAGGAGTACTACGCCGGCGACACGGGTCAGGTGGAGGTGCGCCATGGCCGGTACCGGCTCGACGTCCTTCGAGACGGCGTTGCCTACGAGATCCAGACCGGGAGCTTCTTCAAGATCAGCGACAAGATAGACAGGCTCGCTGACCAGATGCCGGTGGTCGTGGTCTGGCCGGTTCCCAGGACGAAAGTGATCGTGCGGGTGGACCCGGAGACCGGCGCGGAGGTCTCGGCCCGGCGCTCACCGAAGCAGGGGCGCATCGCCGAGATCTTCCCAGAACTGGGGCGCATGGCGAAGGTGCTGGCGAAGAAGACGGTGAGCCTCGAAGTGGTCTGGACCGCCGAGCGCGAACTGCGCACACCCGAGACCCGGCGCGGGCGATATCACAGGCGCGCATCGCTCATTGGCCGCGAACTGGTGGAAGTCCTTGAGGTGCAGCGCTTCGCCGAACCCGAGGACTACCTGGCGCTCCTGCCCGCCAACCTGCCCAGCCCGTTTACCGTCGCCGATGTCGCCCAGGCCCAGGGCGTGAACCGGTGGCTGGCCGGGCAGATCGCGTATGGCCTGCACAATCTGGGGGCCATCGTGCGGGTGGGCAAGCGTGGGAACGCGTATCTGCATGAGACGGTGAAGCCGCTGGAACCGGCAGGAGATGCCGGCGACTGGGTCCCCGTAAGCTGCGCCGACTGTGGCACCGTGGGTCTAGACGCCAGGCCGGGGAGCGTGGTGCGCTGGCGTTGCCCCGGCTGCCGCTCGCTGCAAGTGTGGCCTGCGGGCGAAGTCAGCGGCTGAACCGTATCTGCAGGATGTCCCCGTCCTGCACCACATAGTCTTTGCCCTCCACCCGGGTGTATCCCTGCGCCTTGCAGTCGTGCATCGACCCCACCTGCTCGAAGTGCTTGAAAGAGGTGACCTCGGCGCGAATGAACCCGTGCTCCAGGTCGGAATGGACCCTCCCTGCGGCCTGGGGTGCGTGCGTGCCGCGGGGCAATGTCCAGGCGCGGGCCTCATTGTTGTTGGTTGTGAAGAACGTGATGAGATCGAGGATCTCGAAGCACGCGCGCAGGAAACGGTCGCGCGCGGAAGACTCCAGCCCGTAGTCAGCAAGAAAAGCCGCCTGGTCCTCCACGGACAGCTCCGCGATTTCCTCCTCCAGTTCCGCGCAAAACTCGATATGCGGCAGGCCGAGGTCCTCGGCCTGCTCCCCCACGCACCGGGCGCGGCCCCCCCTCAAGTCATCCTCCGCCACATTGCACACGACCAGCAGCGGCATCATTGTGAGTGGCGCGAACCCCCGGAGATACCTGGCGTCTTCGGCACCCATCTCCAGGTGCCGCAGGCTTCCCCCGGCGCTCAGATGGTCCCGGCAGCGCTGCAGCAGGTCCATCACCTGGGGCTTGCGGTCGGCCTTCGGCCCCTTATTGAGACGGTCGATTGCGCCTTCGACCACTTTCAGATCACTCAGCGCCATCTCGAGCAGAATCGTCTCGAAATCCGCTACCGGATCCAGCGGCTCCCCGCGACAGTCGAGGTCACCGAAGCACTGGATCACCAGCGCCAGAGCATCCACTTCAGAAGCAAGCCGCCGATCCACGGCATGTTGCCCCTCGAAATCCACGAACGTCACGTCCGCGTAGCTGACCTTCTTCGGGTTCTCCGACTGCGCGATCTTGTCCAAGCGGGGGTCGGGAATGGGCACACTGGCGATCGCGACGCCGTGATGGGTGTCCGCCGGGTGCTGTCCGCTGAGCACCCGAAAACAGGTGGTCTTCCCACTGCCGGGCAATCCCGTGATCCCGATGCGCATGGCAGTCCTCCCTGTGTCTGCGACGTGTCGCGGGCGATCAGCACGGGGCAGGCCCGAGCACGCCGACGATCTCCTCTTCACTCAGGG
The DNA here is from genome assembly GCA_018056145.1 of Armatimonadota bacterium. GTDB lineage: Bacteria > Armatimonadota > Zipacnadia > Zipacnadales > JABUFB01 > JABUFB01. The sequence goes on along the minus strand of JAGPGE010000106.1, from coordinate 2,509 downwards.
CGCCCTGCCTGAGTATGGCCCACCGGGGCCCTGAGACGTCCACCACCGTCGAGGGCACGCCTCCAGGGCATGATCCCGCGGCGATGATCAACTCGACCGTCCCGCTGAAAGCACCGACCACCTGCCCTTCGTCCACCGCCGGAGCATCGCCGGCCGCATTGGCGCTGCTGACCGCAACCGGGAATGGGCAGGCCGCCAGCACCGCACGCGCGGCGAAGTGATCCGGTACACGAACGCCAACGGTCTTCTTCCCAGCGGTGACGCGGTCGCTGATCTCGGGGGCTTTGGGTACCACGAGGGTCAGCGGTCCAGGCCAGAAACGCTCGGCCAGCAGCAGCGCGGCCTCGGGCACCAGGGAGCAGACGCGGCCGAAGAACTGGGCGTCGGGGATCAGGATGGGCAGGGGATTGGTCTCCGGGCGGCCTTTGACGTCGAACAACCGCAGCACAGCCCGGTCGTCGTCGGCGCGCACCGCGAGTCCGTACACGGTGTCGGTGGGGATCGCCACCACGCCGCAATCCATCAGGACCTCCAGCGCTTCCGCAGCGATGTGGGCAGTGCTGTCTGGCGTCACGTCGATAACTCGAGTCTCCATCGGCTTTCTCACGTTCGTGAAGGTCGAAGCGCATCGGCCGGCCAACATTACCCCGGACCGCACCAGCCTCGCCGGGTCGTCAAGCCACGGGAGGGCCCGCATGCTGACGAACATCGACTACGGTGTGATCGGTGTCTACTTCATGGGCGTGGCGCTCATCGGGTTCTCCGCCCGCCGGATGATCCACGGCCTGGATGACTACTTCGCGGGCGGCCACCGGATTCCTTGGTGGCTCGCAGCACTCAGCCACCACGTCTCCGGATACAGCGCCTTCGCCTTCGTGGGTTACGCCAGCGTTGGGTACAAGCTGGGCTTCAACGTCTGGACGATCTTTGCCCTGCCCTGTTTCCTGGCAATGGTCACCGGCGCGTATGTCTGGGCGCCACGCTGGGTAAGGCTCGCGGTGATGACCCCAGTCGAGTATCTTGAGGAGCGGTTCAACAACACGGTTCGCCAGTGCATCGCCTGGAGCGGAATCGCACTGAAATTCGTGGACGAGGGCACTAAGCTTTACTCCCTGGCGAAAGTGGTCAACGCCTGCACCGGGCTGTCAGTCCCAGGCACGATCATCGGCTGCGGGGTGCTCACCGTCAGCTATGTCCTCATCGGCGGCCTGTGGGCTGAACTGATGACGGACTTTGCGCAGTTCGTGGTGCAGTTCGGGATCACTCTCGCGCTGGTGCCCGCTGTACTTGCGGCAGTCGGCGGCTGGCGCGGTCTGTGGAACAGCCCGAAGTCCCTCCCTCTTACGTTCTTTAGCAAGAAATGGCCCGCGTACCGTCTCGTGGTCTACTTCTTCGTCATCATGCTCAGCTACAACGGCGGGGCGTGGGGTCTTGCCCAGCGGTTCTACTCCATGGGCAAGCCCGACGAGGCGAAGAAGGCGGCCCTCCTGTCCGCGTTCCTGTATCTGCTGTACCCACTCGCCCTGTACATCCCTGTCTGGGCCGCACCGTTGCTGGTGGGTGATCTCGCCGACCCCGAGCAGGCCTATATCGCGGTGGCCCAGCAGCAGTTGCCCAATATCATGCCCGGCCTGCTGGGCCTCATGGTTGCCGCAATGTTCGCGGCAACCATGTCCATGGTGGACTCCGACATCAACGCCCTCGCGGCTGTGTTCACCAAGGACATCTACGGCAGGGTCATCAACCGCACCGCCGGCGACGAGAAGTTGCTGAAGGTCGGTCTCATCGCCACCGGCGTGTTCGGGGCAATCACCATCGCCTGCGGGCTCGCCACGGAAAGCCTAGGGGGCGCGTTCGAAGCCATGGTGAACTGGTATGCGGCGGTTCTCGGGCCAGTGTCGATCCCCCTCCTGTTCGGGATGCTGGTCCCCTGGACGACCTGGCGCGGTGCGCTTCTATCGTGGCTCGGGGGCTTCGTGACTTTCGTGGTGGTTAAGTACTGGGGCGCCACGGCGCTGGGAATGGCGCTGTGGGGGGATGCGCCGCCGGAGGCCCTCGCGTGGACCATGAGCACCGGCGCGGAACTCGCGGTCGCATTCGCGATCTTCATGGGCGAGGGCGCGATCAACCGCATGAACGCCGACGAACAGGCGCGAGTGGACGGCCTGTTCCGGCGTCTCAACCCGCCGAAGGGCGAGGGGTAGCGCACGGTAATGCCTGGCTTCCGTGGGGCCCCGTCGGCTGGACGACGCCGACACCCCACGGCTGGCCAGGCAAGGCTGCCACCGGCCATCGGCGAATGCACCATTGGAGAATGAGCGGCACCGGCGGGGGGCATTCCGCAAAAGCAGGTATGAATACAGGTCACGGGTGTCAGCGCCGTCCAGATGACGGGCCCCGTGACATTTCGCGCGCTCCGTGGGGCCCCGTCGGCTGGACGACGCCGACACCCCACGGCTGGCCAGGCGAGGCTGCCACCGGCCATCGGCGAATGCACCATTGGAGAATG
>JAGPGE010000830.1 GCA_018056145.1 Armatimonadota bacterium | reverse complement strand
CACGTGGCCCATCCCGTTTGCTTCCATGGTGAGCCAGTTGCCGGCGGTGGGGTACCGGTGCAGGTAATCGGCCTGTTCGGCGAAGCTCTTCACCATGAGGATGATGTCATCCACAGTGAAACTCTCGGCGGGCAGGAAGCGGAAGAACGCATTGGGCCAGCTTCCCGCGAGGCGGATTCCGCATTCAATGGTGCGCCAGCGCGAGCCCACGGAATTGTCGGACTTCCCGGGCATCAGGTTGACGTGGACCCAACTGCGCAGTTCCTTCACGAACTGGCGCACGTACTTCTCGTCTCCGGTGTCCCAGTACGCCCGGCCCAGCGAAGACCACCAGTGGAAGCGCCCGAACTGCCAGGTCCACTCGGGGCTGAATGGGTCGGTGGGGTTCGCCCGCCAGTCGATCTCGTCTTCGAACTGGAGCGTGACGCCCATCACGGTGTAGCGCTGCTCCAGGGCGGCATCCGCGCCGCGGGTGTCGGGCTTGGCGGGGCGCTCATCGGGAGCGGGGATGTCGGCGGGGTTCACGTAGAAGCGCGGGCGCTCCCGGGTCTTCAGGTGCGCCACGAAAGCCGCCTTTGCGCCCCCAAGATCGCCTGCTTCCACGAGGCGCTTTGTCTCTTCCAGGCCGGGGTAGTCCAGGTTCAGCGCGGCGAAGAGCTGTTCGTCGGTCATGCGCGGTCCCAAGCGTGCCGCCTCCCAGGTCAGTCTCAAGTCGTCGATGACCACCTGCGTCTCGGGGTTGGGGGTGTTGTCCCAGCCGGACGCGGTGAAGTTCAGCCCGCCGACCTGGCTCCAACCCACCGGCGTGCGGTTCTCGCCGAGGTCATCAAGGAAGGAAAGCGTGTACTGCCGCCAGCCGGTGAAATCCACGATGATGGCAGCCGAGTAGTAGTCCGCACCGTCGGTCTTGGGGTTTTCCGAGGCAATGATGAGCATGAAGCGCGAGCCGGTGGCTTTCGGGGAGTACATCCAGAAGGAGAGTGTGTTGTAGGGCTTCCAGTCCCCCGGCACGGTTCTCAGGACAAGTCGGTCGCTCTTGCCGTGGTCCCAGAGGATTGCGCCGGAGCCCTCCTTCACCGGATCGGCGACCAGCGTCCCGCCGGTCCAGTCGTCTGTGCTGTCGCAGGCACTTAGAACCAGCGGTTCTGGTGTTTGGCAGGAAGCTCCCGTCGCAAGCGTTTTGAGCAATGCGAGCGCGAGTAGTCGCAGGGCTGTGCGCGGCATCATCATTTCACTCCTTGCGCGTCGTATCATCCGCCGTAGCCCCCTTCTCGTCCGGCTCCTCCGCGTCACCGGTCTTCCCGATGTCTGTCAGCAGTCCGCGCAGGCCGAAGTCGTCTGTCGGGGTCCGCGGATGCCCGGCCTGTTCCCTTCGCGGGCGTGCTTCGGGCTCCAGCCACCCCGAGTGCTTCATATGTGCGAAGGAGCTTCGCAGGTAGCGCGAGACGTCGATGAGGGCCACCGCCGCGAGCATGGAGGCGAAAGGAACGATGGGCACGAGGTAGCGGTTGTAGCCGCTGCAACCCAGGGAAAGCTGGTGAACGGCGATCATCAGGAAGACAAGCACGAGTCCCGCCCGGGCCTCAGGGCGACCACTCCACCAGCACCACAGGCCGATTGCCGTGAGGATCGCGAAGGCGAAGTGAAACAGGTAGAGCATGCCGTTGAGCCACACGGGGAGGGGGTCCATCCCGGTGATCTTCTCCCACGGCGCTCTCCCCGGCCCGAACCAGAGCATCGCCGAGGAGCGCAGCAGGCCCGCCACGATCTCCAGTGGGTGCGCCAAGGCCCATTTTACCGCAGCGCGGGCCATGGCCTGGCTCTGGGCGAACTTGTCGGGACTGTCCCAGTGTTCGCCGAGTTCCTCGGGCGTCCAGACGTAAAGGCAGTTGTACGAATTCACGGGCAGGCGCTCGTGCATGACCCGCGCCGGGCCGACCCACATCACCGCGAGATTGTGCCCGCCGGAGGAGTGGATCTCGAAATGCCCCAAGTCCACGTAGTTTCGCGTCGCCCAGGCGATGTTCGCAAGCGCCACCGGAACCAAGAGGAGCGCGCAGATGATCAGACGTCTCCGGCGCCGCGAGACAGGGCCCGTGAGCGCGGTCCAGATGCCCATGGCCACCGCAACCGGCAGCCCGACGAAGCGCAGGAGGCTGCCGAGCGCCATGCCGGTCCCGCTGACAAGGCCCCGGCGGGTGCTCGCGGCGCCTTCGGCACTGAGTGACCACAGGAGAGCGAACAGGGAGCCGGTGAGGACGAAGACGTACAGGGTCTCGGTGAGCGCGAGCCCGGTGTGGATGACCGCGCTGGGCTCCAGGGCGGCTATTGCGGCTCCGAGGAGGCATGCTCGCGCCTCGAGGCCCAGCAGGCCAGCGATTCGCCAGACGAACCAGACCGACGCCGTGCCGCAGAGCAGATGCAGCGTTAGAAGGATGTGAAAGATCGGGCCCTTGCCGATACTGAGCAGGAGCAGCTTCGCCAGGAACGTGTATGCCGGCGGCCATTCGACCTTGCTGTAATAGCCTTCCTCCAGCCACAGTTCGGCCATGCCCACATAGTTGTCGGTGGAAGGGGGGATGCTCGGG
>JAGPGE010000829.1 GCA_018056145.1 Armatimonadota bacterium | reverse complement strand
CAGCAAGTCCGCGCGGGCCTTCGCGGCGATCATCGCTGCGAGCAGGTCGTTCTCGACGAAAGTTACACCCTCCACGGACACCGAATCGTTTTCGTTGATGACCGGTACCACGCCGCGGCGCAGGAGGGTCTCGAGGGTGTTGCTCAGATGGACATACCGGTGCCGGTCGCGCATGTCGTTCTGAGTCATGAGGATCTGCGCGGTGAGAAGGCCGTGGGCCCCGAAGGCCTCCATATAGTTGCGCATGAGTTCGGGCTGGCCGACAGCAGCCGCAGCCTGACGCAGGCTGATGTCCTCGCTGGTCTTCTTCACACCGAGGGCCCTGCGGCCGAGATGCACGGCCCCGGAGGTGACCAGGACCACCTGAACATTGCGTTCATGCAGGCGGGCCACCTGGCGGGCCAGGCGGTCCAGGAACTCCAGGTCAAGCCCCGGCCCGGTGCCGGTGACCACTCGCGTCCCGATCTTGATGACGATTCGCCGGGCATCTTTCAGTTGCCGGCGGGTCTGGCTGCTGTCCATGTTTCTCGCGCTCCGGCAGGGACGCAGGCGAGACGCCCGCGCCACGCGGCAGTTTGCCTAGTCTTCCGGCGGGGACGCAGACGAGACGCCTGCGCCACGCGGGCCATTGCCTGCTCCGGGTTACCTGGTGTCTCTGAGCCGCACGGTCTGCATGGCCTTGTCCGCGGAGTCCCGGCACTGGCCGGTCCCGCGAACCACGTACTTGTAGATGGTCAACTCGCGCACGCCAACGGGCCCCCGAGCGTGAATCTTGTCGGTTGATATCCCGATCTCGGCGCCCAGACCAAACTGCCCGCCGTCGGTGAAGCGGGTCGACACATTGTGGTACACCGCCGCGGAATCCACCGCCGCCAGGAAGCGGTCGGCGTTGGCCTGGTTGTCGGTGATGATGCACTCAGTCAGCCCGCTGGTATGCTCTTCGATCTCCATGATGGCCTCTTCCATACTGTCCACGAGCTTTACGGAGAGGATCAGTTCCAGGTACTCCGTGTCGAAGTCCTCATCGGTGGCGGGGAGGATGCCATCCATGAGCGCGCAGGTGCGCGGGCAGCCCCGCAGCTCCACCCCGGCGGCTTTCAGATCTTCAAGGATCGCCTTCGCGGCGGCCTCATTGGCGCTGTGGATGTACAGGTTCTCCGCCGCATTGCACACGCCCGGCCGCTGCACCTTGGAGTTGTGCACCACGTTGACCGCGAGATCGATGTCGCAGGTCTCGTCCACGTAGATCTGGGTCATGCCGCGGTCGTGCTTGAGCACGGGCACCGTTGCGTTCTCAGTGACCGCCTGGATCAGCCCGTGACCGCCCCGGGGGATGATGAGGCTCAGATACTGGTCGCAGCGGCTCATCTCGCGCACTGCTTCGCGATCGGTGACCTTGACGATCTCCACGCAGCTCTGGGGCAGGCCCACCGCGGCGCAGGCGTCGCGGAGGACTTCGGCAAGCGCCACGTTGGAGTTGATGGCTTCCGAACCGCCGCGCAGGAGCACGGTATTGCCCGCCTTGATGCACAGACAGGTGGAATCCACGGTCACGTTCGGCCGCGACTCGTAGATGATGCCGACAACGCCCATGGGCACGGCGACCTTCTGGATGAGCATGCCGTTAGGACGCTCCCACTGGTCGAGGATTTCGCCCACCGGGTCCTCGAGGCCCGCGATCTCCTCGCACGCCATGGCCATATCTTCAATGCGCTCTTCGGTGAGCTTCAGGCGGTCCAGCATGGCGGAGGACAGGCCGCGCTTCTCACCGTTCTCCATGTCGATGGCGTTGGCGCGGATGATCGCGGCGTGCTTGGCCCGCAGGAGCTCGGCCATCTTGTGGAGGGCCTGGTTCTTGAGTTCGGGCGATGCCGTGCGCAGGACGCGACCGGCTTCCTTCGCACGCCGGGCGCTGTCGTAGACGATGTCATGGATGCTCATCAGGTGCGTCTCCCCTCTTCGGTTCTCAGTGCGAACAGCACTCTGCGCACGAAAGGCACGCAGGCGAGAGCTATCCCCGCTCCCCAGGCGGCGAGAGTCTCCGTCCGGTTCACGCCCCACAGGGCCAGAACGAAGACGGTGAAAGTGCCGCCGATGATGCTGAATATGGCCACTTCGTAGCCTCGCCGCACCCCGACGTCCAGACGGCTTCCGAGCCAGGCGGCCACGAGGCAGCAGGCCAGTCCCCCGAGCATGGGGAATAGTGCGAGTCGAGGGTCCTCGAATCGTATCGCCGGATCAGTCAGGGCAACGGCCGCGCCGATCTGGCCGCCTGCAATGAGCCCGCAGACGCCGTAGCCGAAAGGCGTCAGATGGCCGGCCCGGCCTTCCAAGGGCTCGTCGAACGGGTGGCCGCAATGCGGGCAGGTCGGGCCGCGCCGCGAGTGGGGGACGGGCACGCCGCAGGACGGGCAGAGATCGTCATTCAGCCTGTTGCCCGACATGGTACATGAGGCCTTTCCGACGCGCAAGGGCTGGAGGAATTGTTCGCCCAAAGGCCCGGGCAATCCTGCACACGGGCCTGCGAGGCCCGGCGAGGTCTATACGATGCGGGTGGCGCTCATCGCCAATCCCCAGTCCGGGCTCAAG
>JAGPGE010000105.1 GCA_018056145.1 Armatimonadota bacterium | reverse complement strand
ACGCGACATTGCGGCGCGCAGTCGACGAGGAGGTCGTGCCCGGCTGGTGCTTGCCCCACCCGCTTTTCGCGGGCAGACCCCGGACAGGGACGTGCAAAAGCGGCTTGCACATCTGATAGGTTCTTCGTATGCTGCTTGCGAGTCATGGCACTCTCCTTTCATGGCAAATTGGACCCGCGCTGTTGGAGATGCCATGGATCGACCCTTAGCAGAAGGTTCTAGGCAAGATCAATAGGGGCACATTCCAATGGACATCCGCCGGGCCGTAGTCATGCTGATCACCGTGGTGATGCTCATGTCCACCGCACCTGGTCTGGCAGACGGCAAGGCCAGCGTTTTCATGCCCTCGTGGCTGGCCGATCGGGCCCGGGCCAATGTGGCGCGGTTCCCTTGGGCGGCGGAGATTCGTGACGGCCTCGTTGAACGCGCCCGGCCGTGGGTGGAGATGAGCGACGAGGACCTGTGGAACCTCATGTTCGGCAGCACCATCACCCGGTCGTGGATGGTCTGGTCCGACGGCCACTGCCCTGCCTGCAAGGAGGGCGTGCCCATGTACAACTGGGAAATGGCCCCGCTCCAGCGGCCCTGGAAGGTGCGCTGCCCCCACTGCAAGACGCTCTTCCCAACCAACGACTTCGGCGCGTTCTACCGGTCGGGTCTCGATGAGAAGGGCGTCTTCGACCCGAAGCGCGCGGACCGTTCGCTGCTGTTCAACCAAGAACACTCGGACCCGAATGACCCACTGCACCGGTTCGGCGTTGATGATGGCGAAGGGTACGTGGAAGGCGACAAGCGTTGGCGGTTCATTGGAGCGTACCTGATCTACGGCCAGTGGAAGCAGGGGATCCTGGACGGCATCCGGGCGCTCGCGGACGCGTACACGGTCACGGGAGACCAGCGCTACGCCCACAAGGCCGCGGTACTCCTGGATCGGGTGGCGGACCTGTATCCGACCTTCGACTTCAAGACCCAGGGGCTGGTCTACGAGCGGGCCCTGGGGAGCAACGGTTATGTGTCGGTCTGGCACGACGCCTGTGAGGAGGCCCGGGAACTGGCGCTGGGGTATGACCAGGTGGTGGAGGGGATCGCGGACGACCCGGCGCTGGTAGAGTTCCTATCTGCCAAGGCGAAGCAGTACGGGCTGGAGAACCCGAAGGCGTCCTGCGCTGACATCCGGCGGAACATTGAAGAGCGTATTCTTAGCGACACCGTCACGAACGCGCACAAGATCGCCTCGAATTACCCGAGGACGCCCATTGCGCTGGCCACGATCCACGCGGTTCTGGGCTGGCCGGAGAACCGCGAGCAGGTGCTGGGGATCATCACCGGGTTCCTGCAGAACGCGACCGCGGTGGACGGGGTAACGGGAGAGAAGGGCCTTGCGAACTACTCGGCCTTCGGACTGCAGAGCGTGGCCCTGTTCCTGGCAGGCTGGGAGCAGGCTTCGCCGGGGTTCCTGGCCGAGATCCTCCAGCGGCAGCCCCGCCTGCACGACATGTACCGCTTCCACATCGACACCTGGTGCTTCGGCGAGTACTACCCGCTTTCGGGTGATAGCGGCTGGTTCGCTCGGCGCATCGACCAGTACCAGGGCGTCATCTTCCAACGCCCGAGGCGCGACATCGGTTACAGCCACAAGCCGCCGCCACTGGCCCCCTCCATGTTCACCTTCATGTGGCGGCTGTATGAGATGACCGGAGACGCAGCCTTCGTGCAGGCCCTGCACATCGCCAACGACAGCACGGTGGAGGGCCTGCCCCATGACCTGTTCGCGGACAATCCGGAACAGATGCAGCGGCAGGTCGGCCAAGTAATCTCTCGCGAGGGCGGCATCCCGCGGCAGGTGAGCGTCAACAAGCAGCAGTGGCGCATCGCGTTGCTCAAGTCGGGAAGCGGGCCGAACTCCCGCGCGGTCTGGCTGGACTATGACTCGGGCGGCGGGCATGGGCATCTGGACGGCATGAACCTCGGGCTGTTCGCGCGCGGGCTCGACCTCATGCCCGACTTCGGCTACCCGCCCGTGCAGTTCGGCGGCTGGGGTTCGCCGCGTGCCGCGTGGTACAGGATGACTGCGGCCCACAACACGGTGGTCGTCGATGGCCGCAACCAGGCAGAAGCCGGCGGACGCACAACTCTCTGGGCGGACGGAGAGATACTACGCGCGATCCGCGCGAGTTGCCCGGAGATGGTCGGCGGGCGGCAGTACGAGCGCACGGTGGCGAGCATCGACCTCTCTCCCGAGAGCTTCTATGTGCTCGATGTGTTCCGCGTGGTGGGCGGGAAAGACCATGCGAAGTTCGTGGGCAGCCATTTCGGCACGGCGACTGCTGCCGGGCTTGACTTGCGCGATCCGGTGGAACTCGGCGGCGGAGCGCAGGTGCGCAAGCTGGTGGCCGACCCGTCGCCGCAACCCGGCTGGCATGTGGACTGGCAGGTCGATGATCGCTACGGCCTGCTGCCGAGCGGGCAACGGCTGGGGTTGCGGTACACGGACCTGACCCCCGGCGCGCTTGCGGCGGTGGGTGAGGCGTGGGTGACCGTCGGCGGCTATGATACGAACGACCAGACATGGGTGCCGCGGGTGATGGTCCGCCGCACTGACACGGGCGAGGGGCCGCTTGCGTCCACTTTCGTCTCGGTCATCGAACCCCACCCAGGGGAGCCGCAACTGGCGTCGATCCGCAGGCTCACGTTGGCCGGCGCCGATGGGCAGAGCCTGGGCGAGAACCACGTGGCGCTGGAACTGGAGAGCGCGACGGGCGTGCGCGATGTGGTAATCGCGCTGGATGCGGAGAACCCGCTCGGGCTCACGCCGAGGTGGAAACGAGGCGAGCAAGTGCTGCTGCCGGAGCTTGGCATCGCGACGGACGCCGAGTTGGCTCTCGTGCGCCTCGACGCGTCAGGACAGGTGATCCACGTCGCACTGTGCAAGGGAAACGTGATGCGGATCGGAGCGGTGGAGTGGCAGGCTGGCGCGGCTCAAGAGTTCGTGGAGGGGCATTTCCCCCCGAAGTAAATGGCTGCGCGGCAGCCAGAGCAAGAGAACCGTCTTCGGCTCTGGTCCGCGACGCTTGCGGTCTTGCCCGAGCGCCTGGCAGGGGGGCGACACAACCGTGTGGCGCTCGGTTTGCGCCGCCCCATTCGAGGGTTCGGCGATACCCGGCGACCGCGCCAGGACGTCGCCACTCTCAGCTTCTAACCCCTCCCCAGCCTCATCATCAGGTACTCCATATACTCGCACATGTTCGGCCAGGAGATGTCCGGCGGGGCGGAGTGGTCGATCTCGGGGATGTAGCCGCCGCTCTCGACCACCGGCATGATCCGGTCGACCTCATCGCGCATGGTCTGGCCGCCGACAGCCAGCACGCGCTTGTCGATGCCCCCGATCATGTTCAGGTCCTGGCCGTACTCGCGGCGCAGGGCCACCACATCCATGCCCGCCGCGACTTCCATTGGCCAGACCAGGTCCAGTCCCGCTTCCAGCCACAGGGGGATCAACTCGCTCACATCCCCGTCGCTGTCCACGCCAACGTGCTTGACGCCGCGGGAGCGCAGCCATTCGGTTACCTGGGCGTAGCGGGGCACCATGTACTTGCGGAACATGGCGGGGCTCAGGAGTGACGCGGTCTTGAAGCCCATGTCCTCCCAGAAGCCGAAGGTGTCGATCTCCACCTCGTCCAGCACCTTGCCGGTGATCTCGATCATCGCTTCCACCCGCTGGTCCATCATACGCTCGATGAGCGCCGGGTTGTCGTAGAAGGCGATGCACAGGTTCTCCACACCCATGAGGTTGCGCAGGGGGCCAAAGAACCCGCCCCAGCGGTCTGCGAAGTTCATCAGGGGCTTGTCCCGGTGCCGGAAGGACGCCACCAGGTCGGCCCAGTTGCCCGGGGCGCGCTGGTCGAAGACCAGTTGCAGGCGTTCGCCGCAGATCTTCTCGAAGTCCTCGTCAGTCTCCACCGGGAAGCGCACGAACTGGGGCATCGAGGAGTTACCGTGGAAGTCCTTGAACTCCCGCATGATGATGCCTTCGTGGTTGATGTAGACCCGGGTGGTCTCGGTCTCTTCGAGGACCTCGTTCTCGAACCGCGGCACCGGGCCGTAGTAGACGCCGGTGCCCAGAACGGTATCTGTGCCGAAGATCTCGTGCAGGGGGGTGCCGTCCCAGCCTTCAGCCTGCCAGCGTTGCCCAGTCTCCAGCCAGCCGCCGACCGCCCGGACGAAGGGCTTATCCACGGGCTCGAAGCTAAAGGTGGCGAGATAGCGTTCGCGTTCGGTCATGGGGAGCCTCCGGGATTGTGGCTACCAGTTTACCGGGTAGACGTTCATCTTGCTGATGAAGCAGGCGATGAGTGTGTAGAAGCCGCCGTTTAGGAAGTCGCCGACCACAAGGCCGAAGAAGAACGGCAATGCCTGCCGGTACATGCGCGGGCCGCCGTAGCGCAGGATCACCGTTTTCACAGTCCAGGCGATGAGGAAGGGGAACCACTGGCTGCGCATGCTCTGGGTGCCGGCGATGGCGTAACCCACGGGATGCAGAGGCCACGCGACGAACTGGGTCCGCAGGATGAAGAGAACCGCGGTGATGAGCGCGCCCACACCGACGAACACGAGGCCCAGCAGGTCGGGCGGCTGCGGAGCCTGCAGATAGCCCTGGAGGCGGTCGAACACCGACTTGCCCATGAGGGTGCGCCAGGTGTTCCCCTTGGCGAGAGCACCCACATTGTGCCACACCGCGAGAGCCCCCCAGAAGGCCACCGGAATCCCGAACGCTAGCGCTGCCGTGAGTGCGCCGGTCAGGCCGCCCCGCGGGATGTTGCGCACCTCGGCCATCTTGTAGGCATCAAGCTGGTGAGGCATGGACACACAGCGCATATCGAAGCTGGCGAAGTTCGACAGATACGCCATGATCGTCAGGTCTTTAGGCCCGATGTTGCGGGATCCTAGGGAGGTGACCAGGATCGTCTGGGGGTCAATGCGCGGGCCGAAGAGCCAGGCGTTCCCGGTTTCAGCACGAATGCGCGTGGCGGCCACCAGGTACACCAGGGAGAGCACCAGCAGCAACGCGGGCATGATGAAGCTCATCCCCGCGGCGCGGCAGAAGATCATCATCCCCGCGAAACTGGCCAGCACGCACCACACGGCCCAGCGCGGGCCGACATGCCACTCGGGCTTCGCTTCGGCCAGCCCGAGAGCCACCGCGAAAGTATGCGCCAGTTGCTTCCGACCAATCCACAAGGCGATGGCGCTGATGGCGATAAAGGCCCCGGCGCCCTGATGCTCCTCGAAGGGGAACTTGGTGAGAGCGCCGGTGCCCCAGTCGGACAGGCCGAAGATCGCGCCCATCACCCGCTCGGCTTTCGTGGCCAGGAAGAAGAACCAGGCCGAGAACGTGACCTCGCTGGACAAGAGGAAGGCGATGCCGATCACGAAGGGGTACAGGGAGAGTTGTAGCCCACCCATGGCGTTCCACGGCGGGTCCTTGAAAGTGCTGGACACGTCGATGTTGCGCACTTCCAGCTTGGGGATCGTCGGGAAGTTGAGGTTCAGGGTGTTCAGAGTGCCGATGAGGAAGGGGATCGCGATGCCGATCCACGCCAGGCGGTTGCGCCAGAAGGAGCCGTCGGCGGCAGTGATGTTCAGCGGGACGTAGACGGTCGGGAAGGTGAGGCGCTCGCTCTCCACCCACTGCCGGCGCACCAGGGCCGCGATGGACAGGCTGCAGAGGGCATACAGGAAGATGAACAGGCACCAGACCACGGATGGCCCCAGCCAGATGCCCACCGGAACCGTGTCGCCGCCGTCGAAGAAGCGCTCCAGCAGGCGCAGGTTGGTGGGACCGATCCATTCGGGAATGTACTGGTGGAACAGGCCCTCCCACTTGTTCTCGTCGGAAGCGAAGTAGTATGGGGCCGCGAGCGCAGGGACCATGAAGTGGATCGCGCCCGAAGAAGCCAGGCCCGTGGAGACCGCCGTCATGGTGTAGATGAGGATGAGTTCGGACTCGTTAAGTTGCCAGCGCCGGCGGATGCGCCCAAGGGCGCCGTTGAAGACCAGGATGACGATGAGCGCGGTGAATGCCCCGACCGGGATGCTGGTATTGGCCATGGCCGTGTGACCCCGGGCGCCGCCCAGGACCAGTTCGGCCCAGTGGATCAGGAAGACAACACCGGTGATGGAGGCGAGACCGACGGCAATCGCCCGGCCTGTGATTGCCGGTGCGCGGCGCGTCTGTGGGGCGCTGCTCGGGGCCTGCGTCTCGGCTGCGGACAAGAGGTCATCACCGAACGGGAACGGTACAGGATTGCGTGTTCAGCGTCAAGGAGCCTGAGGCCGCACCGTTGCGCGGGACCCGCGCGCGGAGGAACGCGGCCCGGAGGCGGCGAAAAGGTACCTGTTATCTTCGGCTCGCCGACCTTCGCTGGAGGCATGCGCGTGCGCCCTGTCCCGTTCCTCATTCTGCTGGCGATCTGTCTCGGGCCTTTCGCTGCGGCCCAGGATGCGCCCGTGGATATCCCTGCCCAGGTTTTCGATCTGCGCTCCCCGCGCCAGGGGCCCACGTGGATCGCGCTGGAGTGGGACTCGACCTCCGTGCGCCATGACGTACTATTCGGCGAGATCCCCCGTCTCTGGCGGCGGGCCCGCAAACTACAGACGATCCAGAATGTGTACACCCTCGGCTACAGCATCCACGGGTTGAAACCCGAGAAGCGCTACGAAGTCAAGGTGCGCGCGTGGCCTCGGGGCAAGGGCCCTGCGTTCGAATCGCCCTCAATCACGGTGACCACTTCCTCCATGGCGCCGCGCAACTTCGTTGGTCTGCAGTTTTTTCCACCCAGGCCGCTGGGCACGTTCCGCCGCGCGATTACACAGCCGTGTCTCGAGACGTACCGCGGGAAGCTGTACGTAATGGAGGCCCAGGACTGTGCCCTGCACCTTTCACGGGTGGACCCGGAGCGCCTGACCGCGGACTGGACCCAGGAGGTCACCCCGGCGGTGAATGAAGAGCCCCTCTGCCCGCAGTCTCCCGACATGTGCGTGTTCCAAGACAGGCTCTGGGTGACCTGGCATGTGCTGAAGCCCAAGGTGACCGGGCCCGGCCCGCCTTTGGCACGGCAGAGGATGGTCTACTACGATCTCGCGGCGGAGCCCGGCACTTCCGCCGCCGACCAGGCCGCGGAACTCGTCAGCCCTCTCATGGAGGTCGTCCCTGAACACAGCGGCGCCGCCACCAGCAACGGCTCGCTGGCGCCCTACCTGGACAAGCTCTGGGCCGCCTGGCTGGAGACGTGGATCGGCCCCGACGGGGAGCCCGAGGGGATGATCATGCTGGCCGCCTATGAGCCCTGGCGCGGCGCTTTCGCCAAGCCCGTGGCATGGGCGGACTGTCCGGTGCGCAACCCGCGGACCGTGAGCATCGGGACGTATGGCGGCAGTCTGGTCCTGCTGTTCTCCGGGCTGGTGGAGGGGGATCCCGAGTACTCCGGCGATGCCTTGTGGTTCGCGCAATTCGACGGCCGGCGCTTCTTCGACGTGCGCATCGTCCGCAGGCTCGGAAGCAATACCCACGGCCGGGGCGTCCAGTTGTACGACCGGTTCTACTTCGTGTTCCAGTCCGATGCCGATTACCCGGCCGCCGGCGGCGTCTACTCCGACATCGCTCTCGGCCGGCTCGCGCCGGGCACGCGCCTGGGCCGGGGGCAGGAGGCAACCGTTACCGCCCTACCCTACATGGCGGATATGAAGCACAACCTGAACCCGGATATCGCCGTGGTCGGCGACTCCCTGTATGTGGTCTTCGGCAAGCGCGACATGCCCCCGAAGGAGTACCCGCAGGCGATTTCGCGGGGATACGGGACATGGATCGGGAAGGTCACGCGGATCGTCGGCGGCGAGGTCGAAGAGATCTACTGACAGCAGGCGGGCATGGAGCGAGGCGGAGTGTTGCCGATGCCAGCGGCAAGAGCAACACTCCGCAGTGGGTTCCCGGCTAGTCCGGCATGGAATACGCTACAGCGTCTCGAGCAGCCGAGGGACCTGCTTGCGCACCTGGTAACGTATGAACCCGAGATTGCCTTCGGGTTCGGCGACAACGGCCAGGATCGCCCGGTCGCCGATGCCGCTGAAGATGATGAGACCTTTCTCGTACTCGAACATCGCCTGCGCCAGTTCGCCCAGGCCAAGTTCGCTCCCCATGATCTGCCCCGAGCCGATGCCGCTGGAGATGACGGCGCCAACAGCCTCTACGTCCATCTCTTCCGCCGAAGCCGAGTCGATGGTGAACCCGTCCCAGCCGATTACCACGGCTGTCTGAACGCCCGGCACGCCCAACAGTTCCTCGAGTATCGCCTTCACTGCCTCCACCATCCTGTCAGTGGTTGGGCGGTGAGAGCCGCCCGTGTTACCCGCATGCGCCCGCAACCGTGACATTCATGTTAACATGTGCTCAAGAAAAGTTCAAGGGAGTGCCGTTGCCAACTTGACGGGGAATGGTCGCATGGTTACACTCGCAACATCACGAGGGCCGGGGATCGTCTCCGGGCCCTCTTGTTTTTCCACTAGGAGGCTGCGCGGCGCTCATGGCTGTTGAAGTGTCGGCTCCGGGACGTTTGTGTCTGTTCGGCGAGCATCAGGATTTCCTCGGGCTGTCGGTGATCGCCACGGCCATCGACCTGGATATCAGAATCACCGCCACCCCGCGCGCGGATAGCATCTTTGCGATCCGCAAGCCTGATCTCGCAGACCGGGACGAAGCGGACTACGACGAGTTCGACGGCTCCGCGAAGCTTCCCTACAGGCACAAGCGCGACTACCTGCGCTCGGCAACCAATGTCGCCCGTGAGGCCGGGCTCACGCTCTCGCACGGTTACGACTGCGAGATCCGCGGCCGCATCCCCATGAACGCCGGTACTTCCAGTTCATCGGCGCTCACTATCGCGTGGACCACCTTCCTCCTGGCCACCCAGGAGGGCGAAGTCGACCGTTCGCCCGAGCACATCGCGTGGCTGGGATATCTCGCGGAAGTTGAGGAGCACGGCGAGGCCGGCGGGATGATGGACCACTACACCTCGGCCGTGGGGAACCTGCTGTACATCGACTGCAGGAAACCCGTCACGGTCTTCCCGCTGCCCACAACGCTGGAGGGGTTCGTGCTGGGCGATACGGGCATCCCGAAGAACACGGTCTGCACTCTTCGCGAGTCGCGGCAGGCCACCGAGGCCGGCGTGAAGTTTCTCACGGAAAGGATCCCGGGGTTTGACCTGAAGACCACACCGATGGACCAGGCCGCGGAGTACTTCCCCGAACTTCCCGAGGGCACCCGGCATCTGGTGCAGTCCCACTTCATCAACCGCGACCTGTGCTTGGAGGCCCGGGCGATGCTGGCCTCTGGACAGGTGGATGAGGCGCGCCTGGGGCAGATGCTCTACGAGCACCAGGTGCAGCTGCGCGACGGCATCGGCGTCAGCCATCCGATGCTGGACAGACTCATTGACGCCGCCATGGAAGCCGGCGCGCTGGGCGGGAAGCTCAACGGGTCAGGCTGCGGCGGCGCCATGTTCGCCTATGCGCCGGGTAAACAGGAACAGGTCGCCGAAGCAATCAACCACGCCGGTGGGAAGGCCTACATCGTCCGCCAGCGCGGCGGCGTGTCGGTAACCATGAACTGAGTCCCGGCAAGCTCAGGCCTCCGGCACTCCCAGGAACCCGTCGCCCCAGAAGACCGGTTCGTAGCCTCTGTGCGACACCCACTCCACTGCAGTGCGCACCTTGTCCTTGATGGTCGGCTGGTAGATCCCCGTCTCCTGCCAGAAGTACTGCTCGTGGATGAGCAGTTCGATCATCTCGCAGGTGTGCACCGACTGCTCGCGCTCATCCAACATCGGCCCGATCTCTTCGACGGACCAGGAGTTCACCACCTGGTCGCAGGAGACGAAGGTCAGGCCCGTGTCTCGGTCGTGCCAGGCATCCCGCGAGTGGCAGTATTCGCACTGTTCGGGCGAGTGGTAGTAGCCCGTGGTGCAGACCCCGTTCTTCACCCAGAACAGGCCAATCAGATTCTCAATGCCCCGGTCCCGCAAGGCCAATGACGCGTCTTTCGGGCACTCGGCCCAATGCACAGTCGTGGTGTTGCTGATCACTTCGTTGCCCGCGAACCTGCGGATGTGCCCGCAGACCAGATCATAGTCGTGGGCGATCTGCGAGTACGTGGCATTGCGGTAAATGCGGTTCGGATTGTTCTGCAGGGCGTGGAAGCTCAGGTGCAGCCAGGGCGAGTTCTCGATCCACTCGTCCTTCCACTTGTCCGGCATCTGGGTGAGATCGAACAGTTCGGTCTGGTAGTAGATGTTGATGTGGACCTTCGTCCCGTACTCCCGGTGGATATCCCGCCAGAAGCCCAGGAACCACTGGTCGAAGATCGAGTTGTAGTCCTCTGGATGCAGCCCCAGGTCCCGCAGCCACAGGATATTGTCGTCGATGCTGAACCGGTAGCGCTTGAAGCTGCCCTTGTTCCAGAGCACTAGGATTTCGTGGCTGGAGTCTCCGGCGCAGGCGGTGATGAAGTTGCGCTTACGGGTGAGGGCCACGTCGCAGGCGAACTCGCCGCCGGTGACAATGGCGGGCAGGCCGTTCACAGTCACCTGCGAGCCGGGCGGACACGTCCCGCGAACAGTGACAGTGATGCTCTCGGCGGTCTCGGTTCCGTCGTGGCGGTTGAGCACATCCCCGTCACGAGGGCTGATGATGGTTACGGCGGGCATGACAGGTACCTCCGGTCGTGGCAGGTGGTGACGCCAAAGAAACCTTCTACCACCCCGGAGGAAACCCTTCCAGCCGATGACGGTTTTCCTCGGCTCAAAGCCCCCGGATCATGTACGCCTGCAGGATGCCGCTCTCGTCGGAGTTGAAGAACCCCAGCCTGCCGTCGGGTGACAGGAACGGGTGCAGGTGCGTGCTCTTCTGGCAGGTGCAGCGCGCCGTCACGAGATAGCGCCAGTTGAGCAGGGCGTCCTGGCCCGGTTCGCCGAACTCTGCGCACCAGACCGAGGCGCTCTCATTGAGCGGCCCGCAGTCGGTGATTAACCGCTTGCCCTCGATGTCTGTTGCGAAATGGAAGAACTGGGGATTGTCAAAGTCACGGCTCAGGTCATTGCGCCGCCCACCGGGAGTGTTCAGCCCCACGTGCCCGGCGTAGTCGGCTTCGAACCCTTCGATGAGCTGTGCCTCGGGCGGCTGTTTCGTGCCGGTGCTGGTGATGCCCCAACGGCTGCGGCCACGCCAGCACTGGTGGCCCTGGCAGAATTCGTTGCCGTCCCGGCCCCAGGGCATGTTGCGGAAATTGGTTCCGTCGTCGCGGATCACGTGGATGTCCGCCCCGAGCCCGCCCACAAGCCGGGTGATTTCCCCTTTCTCGTCTGCCTCGTTGTCG
>JAGPGE010000828.1 GCA_018056145.1 Armatimonadota bacterium | reverse complement strand
GACACAGACAGCAGCAGGCAGGTCAAGCGGGTCAGCGCCGGGCTTGCCATGGCAGACACACTCCAGGTGGGATTGGCATGCGCCTGACTTCTCTCCCGGCGGGTGTCTTCCCTCCGCAAGGTCCACGGCCGTGCAGGTGTGACAGGCGCACAGCGGGAAGTGCGCCGCCGCGATTTCCCGCGCACCCGATCTCGCGCTGCAGGAGGACCGCCCGTGACAGCATGGCCGAAGAGACGCGAGATTGCTCCTGCCTGCGTGCGTGTCTATGCGTTGTTCACGGCAGCCAGCGCGGCGGGGCAGACTGGCGAAGACGCGAGGAACCCGCAACCCGGAGGCAAAACAATGTCTCGCATCCAGGTCACCGTCGGTCCCGCCAATGCGAACTTCATGGGATCAGACCATCTCACGATCCAGGCTGCCGTGGACTACGTCGTCGCACTGGGCGGCGGCGCGGTGCGCATCCGGCCGGGCGTGTATGAGATGGGCAACTCCCTGTTCCTGCGCCCGGGGGTGCGGATCATCGGCTCCGGCGACGAGACGGTTCTGCGCAAGCGTGATGGGACAACCACGCCCCTGGTGGAGAGCGTGGACTGGTACGAGGAGTCCGTGCGGGTGCAGGACCCCTCGATCTTCCAAGTCGGCAGCGGGATATGGTTCGAAGGCATGTCGCCCTTCTACCAGGGCCGCAACCAGATCGCCAAGCGCACGGTGATCGGCATCGATGGCGACCGCATCTTCCTGGACAAGGCCCCCCGCGAGGACTTCTGGCTGGAATCAGGCGCCAATGCCAGCACTTCCTTCCCGGTCATCACTGCCGAGTATGTCAACGATGCCGCGGTGGAGTCGTTGATGATTGACGGGAACCGCGCCAATAACCCGCACCTTGACGACAACCACGCCGGCGCGGTGTTCATCCAGGACTGCGATCGCATCGAGTTCCGTAACCTGACCATCCGGGACTTCAACAGCGACGGCATCAGTGCGCAGATCTGCGACGATCTCATCGTGGACAACTGCCGCATCAGCAACTGCGCTGACCTGCTGGAGGAGCATGCGGGGCTTCTACCCATCGACGGGCGCGTCCGGCAGGCCCGCCCGGAAGGCGCCGACCCGTTGTCACCCCGCCAGCGCCAGGTCTGGGATTTGCGCGAGAAGGGCTTGACCTACAAGCAGATCTCCGAGAAACTCGGGACCACGATGGGCTCTGTCAGCGCAACTCTGCACGAAGCCCGTCGCCGGCTCGGCGTCACCCGCGAGCAGGTGCTTGAGGAGAACCGGCGACGGTGAAAGGGTCAGTGAGTGCCCTGTAACGTGCTCCGCCCAAGCTGGTCGCCCCGTTAGGGAGAGCTTTCCTCCGGACTGCACAACCAGCTGTCCGAATGAGAGGAGGCTGGGCGCGGGTCGCGAACTCTTCCTGGCTACCCGGTCCTCGAATGATCAGCGACAGCCAAGTGCCCCTTCCGTCTTCTGTCGGTCGCTTATCAGCCCTCCGGGCCGCGGGGTCCGCGCGGCCCGGGCACGATCTGGAAGTCCGTCCGTGCGATCTCCTTGCCCACGTAGACCAGAGCGACGCTGTAGCTGCCCGCCGGCAGTCCGCCCTCGCGTGGCCCCCAGCTCCAGACCCAGCCTCCGATGCCCGCCGGCACCGTGACGCGATCCCGGAAAAACTCCTTCCCGTCCCGCTGCCAGACACATTCCACCACCCCTCCGGCCGGGACGCCCTCGAACCTAGCGACGGCGTGCACCGTATCCGGCGTCGGGCCCGGCTCGCCCGGCATGCCCGGAGCACCGGCGGGCCCAGCCGGACCGGCAAAGACCGTTGCAGGGTCGATCGGGTTCTTCTGCGCATCCACCTGCTGACACATCACGACCGATCCTGTCACGGTCGCCGGCGTCGCGGCCTGACTGGCAGGCGGACCGGGCTTCTCGTTGATCAAACGGTCTGTATCCACGAGAGGCGGGGCAACGCCTTCGATGGTGTAGACCACCGTGAAGGGGACATGCGTCTTTGCCTTGCCGTTGCTGGCCTCCAGCCACAGATGGAGCGGCTCACTGATCCTCTGCCCTGCTACGCCGAGCTCCTTCCATCCCTCGCCCACGTCATAGAGGGTAGAGACGACCTCGTCCTTCCGAACAACACGCAGCCGCCCCTTCGGGGCGTCGGCGATGGCCGCACCGGAGTGGCCCCAGATTCCGTTGAGACGGGCATGGCTGAACAGCCGCTGGGGGTTGGCGTCATCGCTGCGCATGCCGCCGATGTGTATGCGCCACTTCTCATCCCCGGTCGCCGCGGCTATGAACCAGCTACGGGTCTCGCCTGGCTGTGCGGTCCATTGTCCCGTATCGTAGCCGATAGTCACGTCGAAGTCGCCAGACAGACGCCCGGCGCTCACCGCGCGCGCTTCGCCGGGCCCCTTGCCGTCCAGCGTGAGCCGGGTCGCGAGGCCATCGGCAGTGACCTGAGCGTTCTGGCAGAACGTGTCCCACGCCAGTGTCTCCGCAGTGTCCAGGCGTTCGGTGTGCAAGCGGATGTCTCGCAGCGTGAAGACCCCGGGCTCCTTGCCCAGCGGCCCGTCTTCTGCCCAACGCCTGAAGAC
>JAGPGE010000104.1 GCA_018056145.1 Armatimonadota bacterium | reverse complement strand
CCCGCGCACTATGACCCGAACATCAGTTACCACTCGATAGACCTTGGGCCGTGGTACAGGGTCGAAGGGTCGGGCCGAGACAGGACCCGCATCCGCCTGCTGGAAGGCACGAACCCGGCGGGGAACCGGCGCGGCGATAACTACTTCGTCCTCATCGCGAACCGCAAGTTCCATGAGAGCGCCGACTACTGCACGGTCCGCGACCTCACCGTGGACTGCAATTTCGACGCTCAGGACAAGCATTCCACCATCCACGCCATCCACATTCGGGGCGGCGGCGCGTTGGTGGAGCGCGTGAACCTGCGGGGTTACGGAACCGGCTGGGATCCGTCGTCGGGCAGTTCGCGGGAGTGCTTCGTGGTGTCGCAAACTCTTGTCTACAAGCACGAGGCCTGCCGCATGGCGGCGGTGCTGCGCGATCTGGACTTCACCGATGCCGGTCACAATGGAGACGTGGCCGGGCATGTGGCAGAAATAACCCATATCGGGATCGGCGGCGCAAACAACTTCGACGATCTGAGCTGGATCACCCCGAAGGGCAAGGACCCGGACTTTGACCCGTCCGACGGCGGTGAGAACGAGAAAAACTGGTGGCCCTCCTATGGCGGGCTCGTCGAGAACTGCCACATCCACGACGTGCAGTATGACCCGGAGACGCAGAAAAGCCCGCTGAATGGCATCACCTACGGCGATTGCGTGGGGCTGACCATCCGGGGCAATCGTGTCTCCAACTTCGACGGCGCGGGTGTGTTCGTCATGAGCTGGTGGGACCGGTACACCACCATCACCGACAACCTTTTCGAGAACGTGGCGTACGGGGTCTCGCTTCAGATCAAGGGCGACAAGGACCTCCCGGTCCAGCACCCGCGCCGGGAACACACGCTGGTGGAGCGCAACCGAATCATCCTGGGCACCCCGCGCAAGAACCAATGGGGCGCGGCGGGCATCCATCTGTACGGGCAGTCCCTCGGTGAGGGTATCCGCATGCGCGATATGATCATCCGGGGCAACCACATCACCGGCCGGGCCTTCGAAAACGCGAGGGGCGAGATGTCTTACCCCATCGGCATCAGTTTCCAGGTGCTGCACGCGAACTACGCCAATATCGTGATCGAGGACAACGTGATCGACGTGCCGGACTTCCCCACCGATTCCGTCACCATACCGAAAGAGGCCGGCAGCCTCTCGATGCGCTTCTACCCGCTGGCCCGGTGGGAAGCCGACAACACCTCGCGCAATGTTGTGTACCGCAACAATCGCGATCCGAACGGTCGCCTGCTGGCGCCAAGCCTGGTGGACTGGTATTACAAGAACCCCGCGGAGTACGGCAAGCCGGCGGTGGACTGAAGGCCGGGTGTCTGCAGGAATCCGCACCTGCACCACGAATTCCCCAGAACAGTAGTCGGTGATTCATCCCGTGGGGACTGGGATGAGCCGGCTCTGCGTCCCCTGATGAACGCGCTTCCGCCGCCATGCCGCGAGGAGGTTCGTCCATGCACTTCCCTGGCTCGCGATGTGCCCCATGCCGGACCGCGCCAGTCCCCGCTGGCGCACCGGATCACTCTCGCAGCCATTCTTGTCGGGGTCCTGCTCTGTGCTTCTGCATGGGGCAACGGAGCGATGGGGCCGGTGATCGGTCTCCGGCCTTCGGGGATCCTCAACGAGAGCAACCAGGTGGTGGGGACCGGCCCGCCGCTGAGCCTGACTGGTCCTGCTCCGAAAGAGGAGGCCGCCACCGCGCGGGATCGGTACATGCAGGCGCTGCAGTGGCTGAAGGGCTTCCTGGACTCGGTCAACACCCTGGAGAAGGATCTGGTGAAGATCCGGATCGCTCTCCGGGCGGGGGCCATCGAGATCAGGGACCTGCGCGACTGGCTCAAGGATCTGCGGCACACGCGGGACATTGCGTCCACCGACAACCTGCGCAACAACTGCGACGAGTCGATCATGGAGCGCCTCGCGGAACTGCGCGTGGTGCAGCTTGAACAGGACGAGATGCTCAAGGCGGGCCTCAAGCGCTGGGACGACACGCTGGGCAATCTGCAGGCGAAGATCGACGACACCGCGGAGTTCCCCGAGTTCCAGAAGGCCCTCAGGGCGCTGCACAAGACGCTTTCGCAGAAGCAGCAACTGTCCCAGATGGAGCTGAACCTGTCGGCCGGCAACAGCGACGAGTTCCGCCGGCTGGCGACCGCATCCCAGAGTGACCCGGCCCTGCGCATGCCCGTTCTGCTCTTGCGGATCTCAGACTACATCGACCGAGGAGAGGGTCGCTCGGCGCTGTATGCCGCGCGGCTGGGGATGCACGAGTACCCCGATGCCCCCGCCTTCGCTGAGTTCAACCGCAGTCTGGAGACCTCTTACCTGCGCATGATCTCCTCCAAAGCCGCGGGGGAAGGCGCCGGGATCCACAAGGCCTGGACCGACTATTACAGCACGGTGAGCGAGAGCTACATCAAGCAGTTCTTCTTCGGGGGGCTCACGCGGACGCTGGAGTGGTATGCGGGACGGGCCGACGCCCTTGAGCAGCTGCATGCGGTCCAGACCGACCGCGCGGTCATGGAGCACAATGGCCTGGAGATCATGTCGCGCTTGCGCGACAGGGGCATGACCTTCGACCAGATTCGGGCACTCGACAGCCAGGAACTTGGGCAGAAGATGACCGAGTTGTTCAACCTCACGAATCCCATCACCGACGAGGCGGCGAAATGTATGGCGCTGGCGGTGCGCGCCGCCTTCGCGAATGATGACGTCCAGCGGCTCCTGAAGCCCAACAAGGAGCAGTTCGACGTGGACATGGGCCGGTCGTACTACGGCATCGAGGAGTTCGACCAGGGATTCCTCGAGTACGCGGTGGATGCCATCAACGTGAAGAACGCGGTGCTCTTCCTGGGGCCGTCCGCGGTTCTGCCGGCGAAGAGCGCGGGGATGCTGTCGCGGGTGGCCTCGAAGCTCGGGGAGCCCGAGAAAGTGGGCCGCCTGCTGAGCACCGAACTCGAGGGCGGCGTTGCGGTGCGCGAATGGCTCCTGGCCCGGCCAACGCTCCAGCAGGCCGCGCAGTATCTCGGCACCACGCGAGCCGGGCAGGCGATGGCGCGAGGGATGGAGACCCTTCGCTACATGCGCTACGACGCGCCCGCACTGGTCCAGTTCGGTACCGGGGTGGCCGAAGCGGCGGCCCAGATGGTGCTGTTCGAGGCCGGCGGCAAGATGGGGCACGCTGTCGGGGGTGATGTGGGTGAGTTCGTCGGCCAGGCTCTGGTCATGCTGGCCGGGAACCCGGTGGCGGACCTGCAGGCCCGGGAGGTCAAGGCCATGCAGGCGACGGCGGAACAGATGGCCATCGCCCGGCAGAAGTGGGAGGCGATGAACCAGGTCCTCAAGAACGTGCGCCTGCCGGTGAACAACGCGACCACGAAGCTCGCTTCGGGACGGGCGCTGGCGGCAGGTGAAATCGGCGCGCTGGATGATGCGATCCGCGGCGCGGATGATGTCATCGCACAGTCAGAGAGAGCGCTGGCGGAGACAGTGCCCGCCGTGTTGCCCGACACTGTTCCTGCGCGATTGCCGGACACCGTGCCTGCGACACCATCGACGGCCCTGCTGCGGGGAGCGGAGCAGGAAGCGTCCGCCCTCAGGGGAGCGGCTGAAGCAGCGAAAGCTGGCGAGACGCGGGCACTTGATCTCGCGAACAAGGTCGCAAGCGACACCCGTGTTGCCACGACCGCGCAGGCGAAGACGCTGGCGGAGTCCGAGCAGGCACTCCGGGCTGCCGCTGGCCACAACAGGACGCTCCGGTATGGTGAGCCCGTGCCCCCTGCCACCGGCACCGCGCGGGTAACGAACGATACTTGGGTCGCCGCCGCCGACCAGACCGTTGTGGCGGAGTTCCGGGCCGCCACGGCTGCAACGCCGAAGCCTCCCACCCCGAGCGCAACTGCCGCGGAAGCCATCGGCCTGGGCGACGATGCCATGCGCGAGGGGGATTTTGCCGCTGCCAGGGCAGGCTACCGAACCGGGGTTGACGGCACGATCCGGGAGTTGCGCGGAGTCCGGGCGAAGCTGGCGACGCCCAACCTGCCTGCGGACGAAGCGGCGCGGCTCGCCGACCTGGAGGCGAAGCTGAAGCAGCAACTCAGCACCGCCCATGGCAGTTGGAATGAGGCCCGGCAGGCGATCCGTTACCAGGCCGAGACTCAGGCACGGAACGCGGCCAAAGCCACCGAGATGCAGCGCTACGCCCAGGAAGCGGACAAGGCGGCCCAGAAGTTCGGCCAGGCGGACCGGGCCTACCTCGAAGCCCAGGCGTACAACGGCCCGACCGTCCGTCCAATCTCCGGAACCGCCGGCGGGCCGCGGGAGATTCGCGGACCGGACGGCACAGTCATGGGCGTATGGAAACCCGCCGCACACCCGGGGGGCAGTGGCGTCGCCGAGATGGATGCGAACGGGCAGATGGTATCCGAGTTGCTGTTCAGCCGCATCGCCGAGAAGCTTGGCTTCCGGGTACCGAGGGCGGAGAGGCTGGTGCTGAATGAACTCGACGCGGCGGGCAATGTCATCGCGCGACACGCAGGGGTCATCAGTCGCTTTGTGCCGGATGCACAGCAACTGGGACAGCTTACGCCCGGTGCGCGAGCTGTCCTGAAGGAGCAGATTGCGGAGGCGCGGGCCCTGTCGATCCTGATGGGCAACTACGATGTGCACTTCAACAATTACCTGATCGACAAGGCCGGGCGTGTGTGGGCTTTCGACGCCGGCCTCGCAGTCCCGAAGAGACCAAGCTTCGCCGCGCCAAACTACATAAGCCGCGTCGGCCAGTCCGCCAACCAGGACGTCCAGTGGGCCCGCAATCTCCGTGAGTTCCGCTCTCACAAGGGCGATGAGTTCGTGCGCCGCATTGACGACCTCATGGACCCCGCATCGATGCACCGCGCCGGGGAGCGGATCAAAGGCATGACTGACAGCCAGTTGAGCTCGATCATCGATGATGCCATGCCCGGCCATCCCGACGCGGCCGAAGTCTTCCGTTCGCTCAAGGCGCGGCGGGACAACTTCACCGAGATCCTGGGGGATCGCTGGCCTCCGCCACCATCGGGACCGGGGGCGTGGCTGATCCCGCTTGAGCAACCGGGGATCCGGAGCGTGCCGTGGTTCCGGCTCAAGGCCGCGTAGACCGGTCAGAGGGGAAGGGTGTTTGATGATGAACGCGAGAGCTATCTTCACAGCGACGCTGCTGGTGGCGCTCACTGTGCCGCTCATCCCCTGCGCGGCGGACCAGACCCAGTGCGAGGCGCGTCTGAAGGAGGTGTACCGGGCCCTGCGTTCATACGCGCGGGAGAATGATGGCCGGCTGCCCCTGGCATTGTCTGCGCTGTACTACGAGGCGTTCCTGGACCGGCTGGATGTCTTCACGTGCCCCGACTCAGGCAAGGCTATCAGTCTCCGTACCGAGATCGATGCGCTCACCGATTTCCAGCTTGCGGCGGAGCGTCTCCCGGCGCAGGGGCGCGTCCCCATCCTGCGCGAGACCGGTGCCCGACACAGCGGACAGGCGCTGGTTCTCTACTCTGACGGGTCCATCGGCCTGGGCAGCGCGCCGCCAGCGGCTCCCAGGACAGAAGAGCCTGACCGGCCGCGACCCACGCCGCCGGTGGTCGTGTCGCCGGTCACTCCGCTTGGGCCTGAGACGCCCGCCAGACAGGAACCGCCTGCCGGGACCCTCAAAGTCGGCCCGGTGGTCTTTGCCACGCAGGTGATCGACGGGCAGCCTTCGGGCGCGGCAACGCGCTTCACCGAACCGAAGCAGGTTGTTGCCTGGGCCCCTTACTGGAACCTGCCGCCGGACACGATCCTCACCTGCACCTGGTCGCACAACGGTAGGAAAGTCCTGCAGCAGAAGGAGGAAGGTGCGGGAGACGGCGCAATCTGGTTCATCGTGGCGGTGGCCGGTGGGGCAGTCATGCCCGAGGGTGAGTACGGCGCGAGCATCAGCGCGGGCGGCGAGCCACTGGCCACCGGGACGTTCCAGGTGGGCCAGGGGGCACAGGTCGAGACAGCGCGGACCGAAGACAGAACGGACGGCCAGCAGGCTACTGACGGCAAGGGCACTGTTATGGGCGGCTACCTCGGCGTTCTCGTTCGCAGTGCGGCGCTGCCCACCGGTCGGCAGTATCTTTCCGTCGCCGCGGTGCTTCCTGGCACTCCCGCCGAGGGCGTCCTGCAGGCTTCCGACCTGATTCTGAAAGTCGCCGGGACGACCGTCGGCGCTGTCAGCGCTTTGCGCTCGCTCCTTCAGGGCCTCCCCCCCGAAAGCGCATTCGACGCCGAGATCATGCGCGGCGGCAGGAAGCAGACGGTCCGGCTCACGGCGGGGCACAGACCGCCCGGAGAGCGTGCCCCCGTGCCGGTTCTGGGGCGTTTCACCGGTGAGGTCTATTCCGGGCAGTTCTTGGCGGCGCTGGATCCGGCGGCGAGATGGGTTGGCGGCAGCCTCTGGGGCACCGGCATCGGGATAATCGAGGGCCCTTTCGAGGGCGACCGGGCGGAGAAGGACGGTTCCGTGGTCCTGCAGATGAACGCGACGGTGATGCTGCTCAACCAGACAAGCGAGATCAGCGGGACGATCCGCGGTACGATACGGGAAGACGGCAGCGGCGAGGGCAAGTGGGACGGCGAAGGTATCCTCGGCACCGAATCGGGCGCCTGGCAGTGCGAGCCCTCGAAAGCCGCTGACATCGGCGTTCTTTAGGGAAAGGCACTGGCCAGGTCATATCCGTCGCGGCAACCCGGCGCGATGGCAGCGGTCAAAACAGGGGACAGGGTACCGCACAAGCCCCAGGAGTGAACGAAGCATGACCGCCGGGCGGCGGATCGATGTGCTGCGCGACGGCCTTTCGAGGCCTGTCGGACCCGTCTGGACCGAGCCATTTCACGATGCCTGACTGGCACATCCCGAGCTGGAGATCCGCCCGAGTTTCGGTGTCGCGTATGGCGCCGAGCTTTCCGCCGCAGTCCCGGTGATCAAGCCGGGTGAACTGATCGTCGGCAACAACGTGTTCCGACCGGTGATCACGGGGCAGTGTACGTCGTTCCTCCACGGCATCCGCATCGACCATTCCCGCCTCGCAGCGCTCCACGAAAGCTGTGCCGATGCTCGTCGCCAGCCGGGTGAGATCGAAGCATACTGGTCCCGGTGGCTCGCCGAGAGCGGCTACACCGCACCGACATGCAACCACGCTTCGTTGGCCTGTGAGCCCTTCCTTCAGCACGGTACTCGGCGGCCCTTGGGGAATGGACATCATCGGCTGGTCCGGAGCCGCCGAGTTCGGGGCGAGCACCGGAGCGACGCCGGCCGGAGGGTTGGAGGGCACTCCTCTGGCCGACTGTGCAGGCCCGGCGCAGAGCCGCAATGTGAAAGGCCTCACAGCGACACTCAACTCCATGCTTCGGCCTCCAACAGCCGGGCGCGCGGACCACTGGCGCTTAGCCTGCGATTTGCGAAGTCCGCCGTTCGCGGCCCGGAGAGCATCGACCGCATGCCCACCGCGGTTGAGGCGTACTTCCGGGACGGCGGGCAGCAGGTTCTGATATTCATCGCGGGTACGGAGGACATGCGCGCCGCATTGCCCGAACCCGAAGCGCACCGCTCACTGATGGTCCGGGTGGGAGGGTTCAGCGCCTACTTCGCCGAACTGGACAGGATGCTCCAGGAAGATATGATTGCACTGTCGGAATCCGAGTTGTGACCTGACGGGCGTTCCCCGCAGTCCACGAAGGCCCCGGGACGGACGGCGACCTCCGCGCAGGTGTTCCCGCGCCCCTGTCGAAGTGGCCCGTCAGAGTCGCGTACCATCACGGGCTCCGATCGAGCCCACGGAGGCAATGCAGATGCAGGGCAGATCGCTCAAGCTTCTCGTCGTCGCGCTGGTCATGGCCGGCGCAGTCAGTGCAGGCTGGTCTGATGTCAGGCTCCCCGGGTTCTTCGGCAGCCATATGGTATTGCAGAGAGACATGCCCGTCCCAATCTGGGGTTGGGCGGATGCGGGTGAGGCCGTCTCGGTGAAGCTGGGGGATATGCGCGCCGTCACAACCACAGCCGGGGCCGACGGCAAGTGGAAGGTCTGGCTGCCGGAGATGCCCGCAGGCGGACCGTTCACCCTCACCGTCACCGGCAAGAACACACTGACCCTTGACGATGTTCTCGTGGGCGAAGTGTGGCTCTGCTCGGGACAGTCAAACATGGAGTGGGTCGTCGCCAACAGCAAGGACAGGGACGCGGAGATCGCATCCGCGAAATACCCTCAGATCCGCCACATCAAGATCCCGAAGGTCCCGCTGGGACTGCCGCAGGACGACATCAGCGCTCCGTGGGAAGTCTGTTCGCCCGAGACAGTCGGCAACTTCACCGCGGTGGGTTACTTCATGGCCCGGCACCTGCACAAGGAACTGAACGTGCCCATCGGCCTGATCAACAGCTCCTGGGGCGGCACGCGTATCGAGCCCTGGGTTCCCCCGGTGGGGTTCCAGGATGTGCCGGCGCTGGAAAGCATCGCGAAGCAGGTTGCTCTCGCCGACCCGCGCACCGATGCCTACAAGGACGCGCTCAATAGCTATCTCGGTGCGCTTGAGGCCTGGATTGGCACTGCTCGCGAAAGGATGGCGCAGGAGAAGATCCTGGAGCCCTCACCAGCATACCCCGGCGAACTGCTCCCGCTCACGGGTCACCAGCAACCCACCAGCCTGTACAACGGGATGATCCACGCGCTGATCC
This sequence comes from Armatimonadota bacterium, assembly GCA_018056145.1. Lineage (GTDB taxonomy): Bacteria > Armatimonadota > Zipacnadia > Zipacnadales > JABUFB01 > JABUFB01. Next base: position 2,691 of record JAGPGE010000104.1, on the reverse strand, counting down.
CATACGCGATGCGCGGGGCCATCTGGTACCAGGGCGAATCGAACCACGGCGAGGGCATGCTGTATACCGAGAAGATGCGGGCGCTGATCCAGGGCTGGCGCAAGCTCTGGGGACAGGGCGACTTCCCGTTCTACTACGTGCAGATCGCTCCATACGGGTACGGCACGGAAGACCCGTACGTGCTGGCCACTTTCTGGGAGGCCCAGGCTGCGGCGCTGAGCATCCCCGGGACTGGCATGGCACTGGCAAATGACATTTCGGACCTGAACGACATTCATCCCCGGAACAAGCAAGATGTGGGCAAGCGCCTGGCATTGCTGGCTCTGAGGAATGATTACGGGCGGCCCGAGACCGTGGCGTCCGGCCCGACATTCAGGGCGCTGGAGATCGAGGACGGCAAGCTCAGGGTGCGCTTCGACAACGTGGGCAGCGGCCTGGTATCCCGAGACGGGAAACCCCTCAACTGGTTCGAGATCGTGGGCACTGAGACCGACTTCACCCCGGCTGACGCGGTGATCGAGGGTGACAGCGTTGTCCTGTCCTCGCCGGACGTGCCGGATCCGGTGGCCATGCGCTTCGCGTGGCACAAGAACGCCGAGCCGAACCTGTCCAACCGCGAGGGCCTGCCCGCCGTGCCCTTCCGCGCCGGTGAAGTGCCGATCCGGGACTGGCTGAAGCTCAAAGTCGGCGAGGCCCGCGACTTCGTGCTGGTCTATGACCTTGACCTGTCCAAGCTGGGCAAGGAGGTCACGTACACGACGGACAACCACCGCAGCATCACCGGCGGGTTCAGCCGCGTTGCTTACTTCCTGGAACTGGAGAGCGCCGGGCAGGCCACGAAGTGGGTTTACGTGTCGATGGATCCCTTCACCCAGGACCCGGGCAAGATCGGCGTCCCGACCCTGGCTAGCAAGGCGGTGTTCCAGACCCGCGTGAAGAACATGAACGTGCTGTCCAACGTGCCGGGAATCGTCACAGGGAGCGACTTGAGCGGCGGGAACATCGAATTCTGGCCCCATAACTACGGCCAGCCCAATGCAATCGGCATCCCGAATGCCTCGGCGAGTGTATGGGACTTCGGCGACCAGTATGGCCCGCCGGAAGATGGGTACGGATCGATGCAGGTCCACAACCATGAAGCGAAGCAGACCATCTTCGCCATCAATAACTGGAAGGCCGGCGGGAACGCGGACATCGGCATCGGCAACAGCGACGGCGATACCCGCGACTGGACCTTCAAAAGCAACGCGTCGTCGTACTCGCTCAAACGCCTGCGGGTGCTTGTGAAACCGAACTAAGGACGATTATGAGAAAAGAGGGGCGCGTGGTTCTCCGTGCGCCCTGAGCCTCCGAGGGATAACTGATGCTGTCACAGCGATGGTCACAAGCCGAGATCGGAAAACTGATCGTGCCGCGGGATGAGTGGAGGCCTTTCGCCACCGCGTCGGAACGCGAGGCCTGGGATGGCCTGCCTCAGCCCCTGCGCGAGGCGCAAGTGGCGCGCGGGCGGGAACTGCTGGGCTTCGACTGGCCCTTCCTGCCTGCGGCGCGGTATCTGGACTTCGCCCGGGACGGCAACCGCTCGCGGTACGAGACCCTCTGCCACAGGCGGCGGACCGCCCTATGCGATCTTGTGATGGCCGAATGCACTGAGGGGCAGGGCGCGTTCCTGGACGAGATCACCAATGGGGTGTGGGGCATCTGCGAGGAGTCTTCCTGGTGCATTCCGGCGCATATTGGCGTGCAAAGGGCGGGCAGAGGCCTGCCGGATGTGACGGAGCCTATTGTGGACCTGTTCGCCGCCGAGACCGGGGCGTTGCTGGCCTGGACACTCTACTTGCTGGCGCCCAGGCTGGATACAGTCTCGCCGCTCATCGTGCCTCGCATCCGTCGCGAGATCGAGAACCGGATCCTCGTTCCGGTGATGGAGCGCGACGACTTCGGCTGGATGGGCCTCCACGGGCAGCACGTCAACAACTGGACCCCGTGGATCTGCTCCAACTGGCTCACCTGCGCCCTGCTGCTGGAGGAGGATGAGACCCGGCGTGCGGCCCATGTGGCAAAGGCGATGCAGGTGATGGACAAGTTCATCGACCCGTATCCCGCGGATGGGGGCTGCGATGAGGGCCCAGGTTACTGGGGACGCGCCGGGGCATCGCTGTATGACTGCCTGGACCTGCTGCGCAGCGCAACGAAGGGCGCGGTGGATGTCTTCGACGAACCGCTGATCCAGGAGATCGGCCGGTTCATATACCGGGTGCAGATTGCGGGCCGGTACTTCGTGAACTTCGCCGATGCCGCCGCGATGCAGCAGGTCGATCCCGGCGTGACCTACGGATATGGGAAGGCCATCGCGGACCCCGAGATGACGCAGATGGGGGCCTGGCTTGCGAAGGACCAGGGGACCCTTGAGAAAGGACCCACATCGAGCCTTGGACGCCGTCTGCGAACCGTTTTCTACCTGGCCGAGATGCAGGACTGTCCGGCTGTGCAGCCGCTGCCACGGGACTCTTGGTTGCCTGTGATCGAGGTCATGACCACCCGCGACCGGACTGGGAAGGCCGAGGGTCTGTTCGTTGCGGCCAAGGGTGGCCACAATGCTGAAAGCCACAATCACAATGATGTGGGGAGCTTCATCATCTTCCAGGGCGGTAAACCTGTTCTGGTGGATGCGGGGGTCGAAGCCTACAC
>JAGPGE010000103.1:8789-11490 GCA_018056145.1 Armatimonadota bacterium | reverse complement strand
CGGTGACGCTGGACGAAGTCACCGAGAGCAGGGTATCCATGGCTGCCCTGCGCCAGACGGCTTTCAGCGACAGCGCCGACACCGCGCCGGACCTGGGCCGCCTGGAGCGCCTCTGGTTTGGCCTTGTGCTGGATGGCCCGGTGTCAGGGACGCTGGACGTCATGGAAGCGCGTCTCACAGACGAGCCCTACCGCCCCACCAAGCCGCTGCGGGTGACGGGAGATGGTCCTGGCAAGTGGTCGGCCAGCGAGAACGAGGCCGTCACGAGCACCCTCACCACCCCCAACGAGGGCCCGGACGGCCAGGCGTGCATGAAGTATGAGTTCACAGCGCCCACGGGAAGCCACCGTTGGATGATCCCTTCAACCCCGATCCTGGCGTCGGATCTGGAGGGCTACACGGCTCTCCGGTTCAAGTACAGGGCGGAACTGCCCGAAGGGATACCCGGGCTTCTCGTGCTGGTGCAGGAGCGCGGCGGCGGCGGCTGGTTCGCCGATCCTCCCCCGCCGGCCAGCGCGGACTGGCGGGAGGCCACGATCCCCCTTGATACGCTGAAGTTCGCGACCTGGACCAAGGACGACAACGGGAAGTTCGATCTGGCGCTGGCCAGCAACGTCCAGATCGGCGCTCACGGCACCCCCAAGGGCGCAGGCGGCCCGAGTCTCATCATGGTTGCCGACATCGAGTTCGTGCCCTGAGCAGGTTGCCGGGACGCGCCTAAGCGCCAAGAGGTCAAGAGAAGCTCAAGATTTGTGTTTGAAATGCGACCACAGTGTGCTATCATGTGCACGTGCGACGCTGTCGCGCGCTGCCGCGGAGCGACGACCAACGGTCGGCGCCTGTGGCGGTGCTACTCTGCCCGCAGGAGCGTTGAGCCATGAGACTCTGGATCCCCGGCATTCTCGCAATGGTTACGGCAACCTGGGTCGTTGCGGCGCCCGATGGCGGCGTGACCCTGGACCAACGGCAAATCGAGTACGAAGCGGCCATCCAGAATCTGCTGCAGAGTCACCTGATGGTGGGCTACCCGGACCTCACAATCCAGCCCGAACTGCCGGTTACGCGGTACGAATGGGCCGCGGTGGCCAGCAGACTGGTCTGGCATTTCGACCTGCACCTGCCCGCGCGTGGTTACAAGCCGCCAGACGTCCCTTGGGATCACTGGGCCGAGGATGCCTGCCGGGTCCTGACCGCGGCGCGACTATACCCCGCGCCACCGGGGGTCTACTTCCGCGGTGACCAGCTCATCACCCGCGGCGAACTGGCTCTCATGGCTTGGAACCTGGTTGGCGCCATCAAGGGCATCACACCGCCCGCCAGGCTGGCTGACATCGACCGGCCATACGAGAAAGCGGCGGCCGAACTGCAGCGCATGGGAATACTCATCGGCTACCCGGACGGCGAGCTGCATCTCGAAGACACCATGCCGCGCTGGCAGGTCTGCTTGGTCGCGCACCGCATCGCGAACGGGCAGTTCCGATAGCACGGCCTGGTACGAACCTGGGACTGATGATCATGTCGCGCCCTGTGATTGTGGCGCTGTGCGCCATCGTGACTCTCTGCACGGCGCAACCCGAGGGCTGGCCAACAGCCGGTGAAGCCTCGCGCATACTCAGCGCGGTGCCCACCTACCTGCCGGGCGCGTCCCTCATCAGCGGCCCGAATTCGTACACGCGCGCCGATGTGGCGAAGGTTGCGGGTCCACTTGCCAAAGAGCTGTTCGCATATGAGTACAACTGGTCCGTGGCCGCAACGTACGGCGTTGACGGGCACGAAGTGCGCGCCGAACTGCACTGCTTTGCCACCGATCTGGACGCGTTCGGGGCTCACAGCGCGATCCGCGATCCGAAAGTGCCCGGGCAGGTCATCCCCTTGGACCGCCCGACAAACGTGGTCGCGGCTTTCTGGGCTGATGATGCGCTTCACGTCTGGCGAGGGCCTTTCTTCGCCCGCTTCGTTCCCACCTCAATGAGCGACCCCGGACGCACCGCCGTCCTGAAGCTCGCGCCGGCGGTGCTGGGCGAGCTCCCCCCAATGCCCGGTTCGCCACGCCTGTTCAGCATCCCGCCTGACCGCGGGATGGTGGTGGAATCGGTGAAATTCCAGCGCAAAGACGTGCTAGGACAGCCGGCTTTGCGCAATGCTCTCAGCGCCACATACGGACGTCGCCTGCCCGGCAAGATCGACGCCGAAATGCACCTGTGGCTGATCGACGCGCTCAATCCCAGCGGCGCCTCGCAGGCTTTCGCTGCCGTGCGCGGCTATCTCATGCAGGCGGCAATCCCACGGCCCGTGGGTGCGCTGGGTGAGCAGGCAGTGGTCCTGCGCCACCCGAAACATGGGCAGACCTACGTCATGCGCGAGGGTGCATACGTGGCTGTGCTGGAACAGGTTAAGGATGCACAAGCGGCCGAAGCGGTGCTGCGCACCATCGGCAAGAACGTTCGCACCGGCCAGTAGCCGCCGGACCTCGCGGCATTCACTAAGCGGCCCCCGGGAGCTCATCTCCGGGGGCCGTTGTGTGCGTGATCGGTTGGGCATCAGCTACTGCATAGCACCCGGGCCCGGACGTCCGCGTTGCGGTAGACCTCCTCCGCGTCCTGCCCCGGGAACTGCCCATCCTCCATCACCACAGCCCCGTCCACCACGGTCATCCGCACGTCCGAAGCGCCCGCGGAGTACACCAGGTGGGAGCATATGC
>JAGPGE010000103.1:0-8689 GCA_018056145.1 Armatimonadota bacterium | reverse complement strand
GCGTTGCGGTAGACCTCCTCCGCGTCCTGCCCCGGGAACTGCCCATCCTCCATCACCACAGCCCCGTCCACCACGGTCATCCGCACGTCCGAAGCGCCCGCGGAGTACACCAGGTGGGAGCATATGCCGTGGACCGGAGTCAGGTGGGGCGCGGCGAAGCTGAGCACCGCCAGATCTGCCCTTTTCCCTGGTTCCAGCGTGCCGACAAGGTGGTCGATGCCCAGCGCCTTCGCTGCATCGCGGGTGGCCATCTCGAGAGCCCGCCGGGCAGGAACTACCGTGGGATCGCCCGTGCGGCCCTTGTGAATGAGAGCAGCCAGGTGCATCTCCTCGAACATGTCCAGGTTGTTGTTTGAGGCCGCACCGTCGGTCCCGAGCCCCACCACTGCACCCGCCGCCAACAGATCGGGAACGCGCGCGAATCCACTGCCGAGTTTCATATTGCTGCTCGGGCAGTGGACCACACCCGCCTGCCGCTCGGCGAGTATCTCGATGTCTCTGTCATCCAGCCAGACGCAATGCGCCAGGGCCGTCTTTACCTGCAGGAATCCAAGGCTGTCCAGATACTGCACGGGGCTCATCCCATGCTCGCGCCGGGAGTCGTCATACTCCCGGCTGGTCTCGGCAACATGTATGTGCAGAGGCAGGTCGTGGGCGATGGCCTCCCGCAGCACCCTCTCCAGCAGGGGGCGCGGGCATGTGTAAGGCGCGTGAGGACCAAGCATGGGGTGCAGCCGGCTGTGGCCCTGTTCGCGGATCGCCACCACGAACTCCACGGCATTCTCCAGCATCCCGAAGGGGTCATCGAGGAAGCCCAACATCACCCCGGACGGACAGGCCCGGATCAGGCCGTCTTCGGCCGCTTGTGCCGCGGTGCGATCGAAATGGTACATGTCATTGAGGCAGGTGCAGCCGCCGCGCAGGAGTTCGAGCACACCTAGCCGGGTACCCCAGTAGACGTCATCGGCGACCAGCCTCTTCTCGGCCGGCCAGATGCGCTCTTCCAGCCACGGCTTAAGCGGCATGTCGTCGGCGAATCCGCGGAACAGCGTCATCGCGAGATGGGTATGGGCGTTGATGAGTCCGGGCATTACCACGCAGCCGGAGCCGTCGATCACCCGGTCCACGCGGACGTCCGGCGCACTGGCCGCGCATCCGGCATAGGTGATCTCCCGCCCGTCCCACTGGACCACGCCGCCGGGGATCGGGGCCTGCCCTTCCACCATGGTCAGCACGGCGGCGCGCTCAATCCGTATCACTGACATGCCTCAGAAGTCCCTTTCGATCATGTACTGGGCCCATCCACCGAGCCACCGGGTGTACTGAGACTGCGGCAGTCGCCCGAGGGCCGAGTAAGCGGCGTCGATTCGCTCGCGGGCCATCGCGGCCACTGCATCCACCGCGCCCAGACGCACCATGAGTTCGGTGGCCCGGGCAACATCCTCCGGCGCCGCCGACGGATTGCCCACCACCGCATCGAGCAGCTCGCGGTCCGCCGGACTGGCGGCCTCGCGGGCTTTGAGCAGAACAGGCGTGCGCTTGCCCTCGACGATATCGCTGCCCACCGGCTTACCGAGCTTCTGCTGGTCGCCCACGATGCCCAGGATGTCGTCCTGCAACTGGAAAGCAATGCCGCAGTTCGCGCAGAACTCCCGCAGTGCTGAAACCCGCGGGTGGCTCTCTTCCATGGTGCCAAGGCCCAGCATCGCGCCGGCTTTCCCGGCGAACTCGTACAGCACCCCGGTCTTCAGGTAGAGCATGCGCAGCACGTCGTCCAGCGATACTTCGTCCAGCGGCATGTCCTCGAGTTGCACGTCCAGGGTCTCGCCCTCGACCAGGTCGCAGACCACGTTCAGTTCGAGGTCAGCCACGAGCTGTGCGAGCAGGGCCGGGTCCACGTTGCGGGTGCGCAGGAAGAGGGTGACACACAGCCCGTGCTGGACATCGCCGGCCAGCATGGCAAGGCTGATGCCGTAATCGAGGGAGTCCGCCCCCCCCAGGCCGAGATCGCGCGCCCCCAATTCGGCGCCAAGGGCATGTCCGGACGGTCCCCCGCGGCGCATGTCGTCATGGTCGATGATGTCGTCGTGGATCAGCGTCCAGGTGTGGAACAACTCCAGTGCCGCCGCGGCCGGCAGCACGTCCTCTTCCCTGCCCCCCACGGCGCCGCAGGCCAGGAGCAGCACCGCGGGACGCAGCCGCTTGCCTCCCCGCGCCAGGTACGCGCGAACGACCTCCCTCAGATGCACGGGCGCCACGCGGTTCATCAGCGCGGGATCGAGCAGCAACTCGTCCACCCGCGGGGACCGTTCATCGAGTGCTGCGAGGAAATCAGCCACATCAGACATATGCCGGACTCCCTGATCTTCGTCCTCCCCGGAGCCCCGCCGGCCCCCGGGAGCTGGGTCAATCCTCGTCGTCCATTTGCTCCCCGGGATGGGGGCCGCGCCGGAGCATGGGCCCCATCTCATCGGTGGTGGCGGCGGCGAGGGCAGTCACATCCTGGGCGCTGAGCAGGTCTACGGTGTCCCCCATTCTGGGGACGCTCACCGGCACGCCGACTTGCTTCGACAGCAGGCGTGCAAGGGTGAAGGCGCTGTGCGGCTCCCCGTGGTTCACGAAGATCGCCCGCGGATCACGGATGTGTGTCGCCCAGTTCAGGAGGTCCTGCTGGTCGGCGTGCGCGGACAGGCCCTGTACCTGGCGGATGCGCGCGCGTACCCGGTGCCAGCGGCCGAACAGCTTGACCTTCTGCGCCCCACTGAGGATGATGCGCCCGAGCGTGCCTTCGGCCTGGTAACCCACGAAGAGGATCGTGTTGTTCCCTCGCTCCAGGCGCTGGTGGAGATGGTGGCGGATGCGCCCCGCGGTACACATCCCGCTGGCGGCGATAATGATCGCCGGCTCCCGGAGATCATTGAGCTTCTTGGACTCATCCATCGAGCCGGTGAATTTGAGCGTCGGGAAACTGATAGGGTCGTCACCGCGGGCCAGCAACTCCAGCGCCTCGGTGTCGTAGCATTCCTCGTGCTCGGCAAAGACCTCGGTCGCCTTGCGGGCCAGCGGGCTGTCCACGAAGACGGGAACCCGCGGGATTCGCTCCAGGGCCATCAGGCGGTCCAGACGATAGAGCAGTTCCTGAGTGCGTCCCACAGCGAAGGCAGGAACGATCATCTGGCCCTTCTCGCGCACCATTCTGTTCACAGCCCGCTCCAGGCCCGCGTATATGTCCTCTTCGCCCGGGTGCAGCCGGTCGCCGTAGGTGGACTCAATGACCACGAAGTCTGCGGAGTCCAAGAGGGTCGGGTCGCGTAGGATCGGCCGGCCGGGGCTCCCGATGTCACCGGAAAAGACGATCTTGCGGCTCACGCCGCTCTCAGTCGCCCACACTTCGAGCGACGCCGCCCCGAGAATGTGTCCGGCATCCTGCCAGCGCGCCGATAGCCCCGGAGCGACCTGCACGTCATCCCCGTACGAGAGGGATTCGAACTGGTCCATCACGCGGTCGACGTCCTCAATTGTGTAAAGAGGCGCCGGTGGTGGGGTGTTCTGTTGGCCGCGGCGCCACTTGCGCATCTCCCACCGCGCGTCCTCATCCTGGATATGAGCGCTGTCAGCCAGGAGGGCTTCGCAAAGGTCGCGCGTCGCCGAAGTCGCGAAGACCTTGCCGCGGAAACCGAGCTTGGACAGCCGAGGGAGCAGCCCGCAGTGGTCGATATGGGCGTGGGTCAGGAGGACGAAGTCGATCTCCGACGGGTCAAAGGGGAAATTGGCCTGATCGCGGTTGCGCTCCTCATCTACACCCTGGTAGAGTCCACAATCCACCAGTACGCGCGTGCCAGGCACGGACAGCAGATAGCGCGACCCTGTGACGGTCCGCGCCGCTCCCTGAAACTCGAGCCTCAAAGTAACCGTCTCCCGTCGACCCCAGGGTCAGCTTTCGTTGATGCGGTAGGCCGTGCCCTGCCGGATGCGCCTGTCGTGGCACTCCAGCGTCTGGTCGAGCAGATCGTGCGGGTCTTCCGCGTAGAATATCTCGGCGCCCGTTTCCTTGCGGATGTGCCCGACGATCTCATGCAGCTTGTCTGATATTCCGCCGGTGCCCAACAACACGCCGATCACATTGCCGTCATCGTAGGCGATAGCGAACTCTCCGAGGGTGCCGGAGCGTCCACCGACGGTGATCACGATATCAGCGGTGCGCACCACTTCGACTTCGCGCCCCATCAGCCCGCTTCCGGTGAATATGAGCGCGTCGTACTCCTCGTAGGGCGAACTGTAGCGCTCTCGGTGCTCGTCCAGGCACAGTGCCGGGGAGATGCCGATGGCGATGGCACCCTCTTCGGTTGCGCCCTGCACGGCCGCGTGAGGCAGCCCGGGACATGCACCCGTGACGATGATGCAACCCCGCCGGGCGATCTCTCGCCCCAGTTCCCGGCTCTTTTCAAGCGCGTGTTGGGGGAGTTCCCCCCCGGCTGATCCAACGACGCCAATCTTGCGTTTGATGACTGTACACCTCCGGAACGGCCGTGAGCCCAACAGGGGCCATTATAGCAGTTTGAGCCCCGACTATCAGCCCTGAATCGGGGGATTCAGCCCCGATCGTGGAACCCGGTGGCGCCGGGATGCGTCAAACAGGGCAACGCGTGCCAAAGGCGTTTGCCACGGATTGCCGGAACGGGTACAATCGTGGCATTCCGGTGCAGGACTTCCGCGGCATTGTTCCGGCCCAAAGACGGGACGCCCGTGCGCCTGCTGCGGGACTCCCGGAAAGACCACCCTTTGAGAGGACCCCCCATGCGAGATCGGATTCTCTGGACGAGTGCAGCAGTTATCATCGGGCTCACGGTATGCTTGACCGGGTGTGGCGGCGGCGGAGGGGGAGGGGGCACGTCCCAGGCGCCACTTGCTCCCGCCAACCTGCAATCCCTGGCGGCCACATCAAGCACCATCACTCTCAGCTGGACCGATCGAGCCACAAACGAGACGGGCTACGAGATCCAGAGGCGTACGATCGGGGGATCCTGGGTCACTGCGGGACAGACAGCAGCGGGGGCCACTCAGTTCGTGGACGCAGGACTGGCGGCCAATACCACCTACGAATACCGCGTGCGAGCGCTGGGGACTTCGGCGAACTCCGAGTATACAGCCGCCATCACCGCGGCCACCAGCTCGGGCGAAACGGGCGTTCCTAACGCCCCGTCCGGCCTGCGCGTGACCGGGACGACCAGCACATCGGTGTCCCTGGCCTGGACGGACAACTCCAGCATCGAGACGGGTTTCGAGCTCCAGAGGCGCAGCGGTGGCAGCTTCTCCACCATCGCCACCTTGAGCGCCAATGTGACCACCTACACCGATACGGGCCTGACTTCGGGCCTCGCCTACGAGTATCGGGTCCGCGCTCTCGGAGCCAGCGGGAACTCGGCCTACTCCGGGACGGTCGTGGGAGTGCCCGGCAACACTGGTGGCACGGGGACGGTTACAGGGCGCGTGGCGAGCCTCCTCGGCGCTGTGCCCATCTCGGGCGCCCGCGTGAGCATCGGCGGCGCGTTCACCACCACAACCCTGGCTAATGGGACCTACACCATCGCGAATATCCCAACCGGGAACTATCAGCTCGAGGCAAGCGCCAGCGGATACCAGACCAACACCGTGCAGATCGAGGTCAAGTCCGGCGCCAACAACCTCGGCGACATTCTCCTGACCGCCAGCGGCGACGGCCCGCCGCCCCCGCCCATCTTCTGAGCCCGCGCGGGGCCGACCCGCGAACAGGTCCCGGAAACACACTCGCCGGAACACCGCCTCTAGCACCGAGGCGTGGTTCCGGCGAGTTTCGTTTGCCCGGTCAGTCTCCCCTACTTCTCCAGCCACACCTTGCAGCTTGCTGCGGCCCGATCAACCGGCAGCGCGGACCAGACCTGATAGCGCCCGGACGCGGGGGCGGTCCACACCGTCAGTGCCTGTACCCCGCCTGCCTCGAGACCCGCGATGAAAGCGACTGGGTCGTCAGCCGGAAGGGCCTCGGCACCCTCAATGGATGGCGAAAGCGCCGCGCAGAGCTCAGGCGTAACGGTGGAGGGCGAGATCCGCTGCCCGTCCGGGCCAATCAGTAGACACTCGGTCCGGCCCGTGGCTTGGTAGGCTTCGGGAACGCGCCGCGAGCGCGCAAGATCATACAGGCATGCGCTGATGCGCTGCCCAAGCGAGAGGTCCACCTGGCGGACATACCACATCCACCGCCAGTCCCGGGCAGTCTCGAGCCACGCCTGCCGCCGCTGGTCAAACATTTCGCGGCTCACGTACAGCAGCGCGGCGTCATTCTCCCGCACGGCATGCAGCATCGCCTCACCCCGCGGGACCTCGTACAGCGGCGTGATACCGTCCACGTGGTCGGAGTACAGCAACAAGGTGGACGGGTCTGGGTCAGGGTTCTCACCGGCAGACAGGCCAAGCTGAGTGGGCATTCCGGGCGGCCAGAGACGCCCATCCGGCGCTCGGGCGATCCACATTGGCTGCAGACCGGCCGGTTCTGGTGTTGCGATCAGTTCTACGTAGTGCAGCTTCACAGCGGTGTCAGGTAGCTCCACCGGCGGCAGGTCCTCGGCGCCGATTCCCGCGATCAGTGGCGCTTGCATGACAAGCACCCGCGGGGCTGTGTCCGTTGGCATGGGAGGTGTCTCGGCCGGCGCGGGCGCGGATTCGGGGGCACCGTTCCCTGCAGGCGCGGGGGTTTTCTCAGGGGCCGCAACCGCTTCAGCGCCCGGCTCTGCTCCTCCAGCAGGGGCAGCCGGCGCGACCTCGGGGACAATGGGCGCTCGAACTTCCGGGGCAGGCGGCGCGGTGACGGGTTCGGGGCGCTCCACCGGCGCCGCGCTCGCGCCTGGGGCCGCCGGGGGCACCGTGACCGGCACGTAGTCCCCCACTGCAGCCGAGGGCTCTGCGGATTCGCTCGAGCCGGAGGGTACCAGGAGCGGCTTCACCTCTGCCGGCGGAGCTTCCACGATGGGCTCATCAGGCGCCGGGCCGCCCGGAATTGGCCTCGCCTTCGGGCGCGTGGGCAGGAGCAGCGCCGTTCCTGGTCGCCGCGCGCCGGCGGCGTCCGGTTCCGGTCCCCGCGCGCTGCGGGTCGCGGGCTCACGGCTCGTGCCGCTGCGGGCAATCAGGGGGCGCGAACCTCCCGAATCCGCGGCAGACTCGGGCTCATCCGCGCGTACCGGGGAAATGGGTCGCGGAACGGACGCCCCCGACGCGGTGGAGGGAACCGCGGAGGGACCGGCAGGCGCAGAAGCGACCGCTTCCGCCGGAGGTGGCTTGACCACCGGTTGCGCACCCCCTGACGGCTGGGTGCGCGGGCCGAGTGGTTCGCTCAGGGCCGGGCCTATGGAGGGCGCGGTCTCTTCGGGCGCCGGGCTCTCAGGCTGCGAGGAAGCCGGCGGTACCGTGCCCGGCGCTCCCGGAGTCGTTCCCGCGGGGCCTAGGACGGGCGGGTAGAAGGTGACAACGCCCGGCGCGGCTTCGGGAATGGTGATCGCGGGTCCGGCGGAGGCTGCAACCGGCGCGGGCACAACCGCTGGCGCTGGCGCCCCAACGCTGACGACGCCAGCCCCTGCGGTCCACGTGGTCGCCGCGGTGGTGGAGCCTGGATCTGTCACGCGCAGGACCATGGAATCATCGACCACGGCAGGTGGTCGGGGAGCGATCCGGATCGCCACTTCAGGGGCTTCGACGCTCGGAATCGCCAGAATTCCGGAAGGGGCGGGCGGGCCAGCGGGAGGCGCACCAGCGAGACTTGGCCCGGTGACCACCACCGGGGAGGCCGCGGGTTCCTCGGGCGCAATCGCGTCCATCGGCGGCGCAACCACCGCGGGTCCCAGTATGCCCGCCGGGGTCTCCGAAGGAGCGGGCGCTGAAGGCCCAATGACCGGAGCAACAAGTTCGGGCGACGCAGCCCGTGCGAGGCGCGCGCTACCACCCGGTTGCGGAGCGTTGCGGTCGGAGCGGCTCAGCGCGGAGACACCAGTAGCCGGACCCGGTTCGTCCGGCTGCACCGCCCGGGTCTCTTCAGGCAACGGCTCGTCGCCACCCACCTGGGCTGAAGCGCGGATGGGCGCGCTGTCGCCCACTGTGACCTGCGCCTCATATCGGCCCAGGGGCAGCGGCTCGCCGAGAGCGATCTCGTAGCGGTTCCAGGCAGGACGCCCCGAGTTCAGCGCCACCTCGTCCGTCTTTAGTGTTCCACCGTTCAGGCTCCAGCGAATATGAGCCCGTGTTCCCGGCGGGACCTCACCAGCCCGGAACCAGACGTAGATCGCCCGGGCGCCTTTGGGGAACCAGGAGGCCGGCGAGATTGGCTGGCCCTTGGGGGTGACCCCGTGGCAGATGACGGCGCCGGTGACGGGCGCCGGGGCGGCCTGTGCGAGGCTGGCAGATAGCACCAACAGGGCCAGCCCGGCCATGGCGGTCGGCGGCAGTCTCCTCATGCTCTCATCTCCGGTTCGCGGCAGACACGGTAAGACGGCCCCGGACGCCGCGAGTGTCATCGGGGGGCATTGTACCACGAACCCGGAGCGACCGGGCCAAATCCCTTGCCTTGCCGGTCAGTCTCCGGTCTCGGCGGTCCGGTGCTCTGTCTGGCAGTCTGGGCAGTAGAAGGTGCTGCGCTGGCCCTGCACCAGCCGCCGGACTACAC
>JAGPGE010000102.1 GCA_018056145.1 Armatimonadota bacterium | reverse complement strand
CACGAGCACTGGTGGGACGGCGACTCAGCCCATGTTGCGGGTGTTCTTCGCCGGTTATGCGCGCCACCTGGGCAACTTCGATATCTACGAGGCCCGGTTCAACAGGCATGACCTGCTGACAGGCGAGAATAACAATGGCAAGGTGGAGTTCCAGTACGTTCATTCCGGGACCATGGGCGGACTGCCGGAGGGGCTTCCGGTGCTCAACCCCAGCGAGGCCCAACCTGGGCCGCCCCCGGGAACCGGACCCGCGAATTCGCCCGGCGAAGGTCCGGGCGAGGAATTCACGCCCGACGAACTGCGCCGCGAGTTCCACTCGCGCCATCTGGACTGGGTGACCGGAAGCAACTATATCAACAATGGCAGTCCGGGCGCATCCTTCCGCATCGGTGTCCGCCAGCACGGGACCACCTGGGAAATCAGCTACTACGACATCAGCTGGGGACCCGCGGACCCGACGCGTGGCGAACAGTATGACGAGACCCGGGGGGTCTACCGGGTCATCCCACGTTTCGCCCGGCACAAGGAGGACGGTCTGTTCACAGACCTTAGCACCCTCCAGTGGCCGGCCGGCCCCGCGGCTCCGGAGGACGGCAGCCTCCCCAATGTGCGCTACTACCCGGCATCCGGCCCCAACGGTGAGGATCGGTATGAGCTGATCGACCCGGCAACGTACGGTCTTCCCGACGCCGAGAAGCGCCCGTTGATGATGGAGATCGACCCAACTCTCGGGCGCGTCCGGTTCTCTGGACCGCTGTTCAACGCCATGGCGCCGGACGATCAGGCCACCGTTTTCAGCCGGGCATTCCCCGCGCTTGCGGCCACGATTGACGACGTGTTCCTGGCCGGCGAGTACTCGCCGTTCCTGTGGCGCCACACTCTTAGCCCGGCCGATGACGACTGCCCAACCGCGATCTTGCAGTCCGGCGCATGGCTGGGGAACCAGCCCGCGGGTTCGTACGCCTACCCGTGGCCCCTTGGAAGCCACAACAATCGCGTTCTGCTCTTCTGGCGTCGTAGCTACGGGACGGGTCAGGCGCCGTACTACGGGCGCACCAGCTACATGATGAAGATGCAGTCGTGGACGATCCAGGTGAACCATCCGCCGATTGTCGGTAATCTGGTTGTGCGTTACCCGTCAGATACTACCGACCCGCAGCCGGAGCTCTATGGTCCGGGCACTCCGGAAGAGACCGTGGGCGCGCTTCCGGCATATCCTGGCCTGCCCCCGGGCAGCTATTCCGGGCACCGCGCCGAATTCGACGCGGACATGCAGAATGGGGAAATTGCGATCTGGCTTGGCGTCTACCGCTGGGTGGTGTACCCAGACGGGCAGCGCCGGCACTCTCCCCTGGGACCGGGCGGCCAGATCCGTGTGCAGTATGACTACGAGTACCTGGATGATGCCGGCAACGTGCAGACGGCAAGCGCCGATGAGGTCCATACCATCGGCGACTGGAGCCAGGAGACGATCGTTCCCATCGACAGTGTTCTGTCAGAAGGACCGCTGCGGGTGGTTGAGGAAACCTACCGGGTGCCATCGCTACCCGTGGCGACGCCGGACATGCTTGTGGCGAGGCGCTACTGGATATTCTGGTCCAGCCCGCGGCCGCTTTATGACCTTCGCGATGCCGGCGATGGCGGGTCCGAGGTCCGGCAGTCTTCGGACATTTACTACTGCACTGTGACACCCGAGTTCCCGTCGCTGGTGAGGGAAAGGCTTGCCGCCAGCAACGCGATGGACCGCTTCAGGCCCAATCTGCCGTACCCGTAGCGGCGAGGGCGTCGCGCCACAGACTCGTTTCTTCCGGGCCCCGGGGCTGAGACTGAATGGCTGGGAACTCCGGGGCCCGTCACCTGTCTATCTCTAGTGAACAAGCGGTCGCGGTTCCCGGCGCGGCGAAGACCGGTGTTCCGGGGGACGCACACGCGAACCGATTCGTGCACGCCCCAAGGGGGACGGAAGGCTCTCCTGTCCCTTGGGCGAACGGCTTGACGCCGTTCTTGTCATAGGGTACACTTTGCCGGGTGCTTGCCGCAGGGCGCCTTCCGGTCTTGCATTGCCCGCACGCAGGAGGAGCCACGCATGGCGCGGGGCTATACCCATGTTCTGGGCCTCGACATAGGCAGTTCAACCATCAAGGCTGTTGAACTCCAACGCACCGGATCGGGCATTGAAGTGCTCGGCCGGCCTGTTGTTGTTCCGACTCCGCCGCGCAGCGTGGAGGACGGCGTCATCGTGGATGCCGCCGCCGTTACGAGTGCAGTGTCGGACCTCATCAGGGCCGGCGGTTTCCACACGAAGAACACCATCGCATCTGTCGGCGGCACATCGTCCGTCGTGGTGCGGATTACTGAAGTCCCCAAGATGTCTGGCAAGGAACTGGATGAGGCGATTCAGTGGGAGCTCGACCGCCAGACTCCATTCCCCATTGAGCAGACATACTACGACTACCAGCCCGTTGACGCCCCCGACGCAGACCCGAACGCGCAGAACATGGAAGTCCTCATCGCCGTGGCGCAGGAGGACATGATCAACACCCATGTGAGCGTGATGAACTCGGCCAAGCTACTTCCCCAGGCCATCGATGTGGAACCCCTGGCAATATCCCGCGCGCTCGTGGAAGTGAGCGGGTCCGCTTACAGCGACCAGACAGTGGGCATCGTGCACATCGGCGCGAATGCCACACTGATCATGATCGTTCGCCGCGGCTTGCTGGGCTTTGTCCGCACGATTCCCACCGCCGGAAACGCACTCACCCAGGCGATCACCCAGAATTTCATGGGTGACGAGACCCTGGCTGAGCAGGTCAAGAAAGCCTTGGGCGACGTCTCCGAGTCTGTTTTCCCTGAAGAATCCGGCTACACTGCAGGAGGAGCCGGGGCACGAGAGGAAGCATACCCCGAAGACGAAGCCGATTCCGTGTTCGAAGTTTCGGACATGATGGGCGAAGTGGGATTTGCAGACGAAGCCATCGGTGCGGAAGCTGAGGCGACGCAACTGGACAGCATACTGCCGTCGGAAGCCGGCCTCGGACGAGGGCCGTCGGCCCCCGCTCCTGCCGCGGTTCCCATGGACCCGGAGGCGCAGCAGGATCTGCACGCCCGGCAGATCGTCTACGAAGCCATTGCCACACCACTCGTAGATCTGGCGGGCGAGGTTCAGGCGTCACTGAACTTCTACCGCAGACAGCACCGCAACGAGGAGATTGACCGAATTCTCCTGTCGGGCGGTTCCGCGGTGATCCCGGGTCTCGGCGATTTCATCGCGGCGGAGACTGGCGTAACGGTTGAGCTCGCGGATCCCTTCGCCGAGCTTCTGACGGATGAGGACAGGCAGCCCGGCGCATACCTTCGCGACATCGGACCCACGATGGTTGTCGCCGTGGGACTTGCGCTTCGCGATATGGTGGAAAGTTAGGCCGCATTGGTCACTGCCGCGCCGCGTACTCAGAATGGCTCGATTGCCTGCGGCAACCGCGCAAAAGGACTGTGCGAAAGCCGCTAGTTCGGTCTCTCGCCCACCTCAGGGAGGGTCAAGGTGCTAAGAATCGATCTGCTGCCCCCGGGTGTACGACGAGCCCGGACCAATAGGAAGCTCCTTGCACTGATCGTCCTCCTGCTGTTGGCCGCGGGCTTGGGAGTGGGCTTCTACGCCACCACGCTGCAGGCCAAGCTTTCCGGTCTGCAGGAGGAGTACACCAAGGTGAAGGCAGCGGCCGACGAAGTCCGCGCAACGGAGGCCGAGGCCGGCGGCATTCAGGGGCGCCTGCAGCCGATTGCCGACAAGATCAGCTTTATCCGGCAGGCCGACGAGTGCGGATATCCGTACTGGGAACGCTTCTTTGAGATTGCCGAGTACATCTACGGCGGAGCCGAGCTTCGCTTCTTCGGAATCATGGCGCACGCCGCCGGTGGTCTGGTGGGCGGTGGGGACCCGGAAGCCCTCTACCAGCAGACCGGCCCGTCTGGCGGAAGCCCAGACTGCGCATTCGGTGTCACCGTCAAGAACGCCAATGAGTGTGCGCGGTTTATCCTGAACATCATCCGGTGTCCGGAAATCAGCAATGTACGGATCTCCGGCACAGTACCGTCTGGCCGGGCGATTGCCGCCAAGTGGCCCCAGATTCTCCAGCAGTGGAACCTACCCAGTCTTGGCGGGATCCCGACAATGAACGTTGAGGGGCTGAACTTCTCGGGTGGCGGCGGCGGAGGCGGTGGCGCGCCCGGTATGGAGGGTGGCATGGGCATGCCCGGCGGCGACATGGGCGGTGGCATGGCGGGGGGCCCAGGCGGGATGCCCGGCGGACCCGGCGGCGGCATGCCTGGCGGCCCAGGCGGGATGCCCGGGGCGCCCGGGGCACCCGGGGGCGAAATGGGAATGGGCGGACGCGGTGGTATGGGCGGTGGGGGCGGCGTCTCGTCTGTAGTCCAACCTCGGCTTGACGGGTCGATTGACTTGCTTATCACTTGCCAACTCAACCGGCCTATCATGGTTCCTTCGCCTCCTGGCATGGGTGGCGGCGGCGCGGCTGGTGGCATGGGTGGCGGCGGCATGATGGGGCCGGGTGGAGATATGGGCGGCATGCCCGGCGGCGCCGGCGGGCCTCCCGGGGGTGCAATGGGCGAAATGCCCGGCGGGGCCGCGGGCGGTCCTCCTGGTGGAGCAGGTGAGCCTCCTGGCGGCGGAGAGCCGGCGGGTGGTCCTCCCGGTGGCGGTGGCGGCGGTGGCGAAGACGCGGGCGGCGGAGACGAATAGACCCATAGCGCGACGCAAAGGGGCCGTGTCCTGATCTGTGCCAGAGAGCAATGCTGACTTGCCGCCCCAACGACAGGGCTTGACGGTATCGAGGAGTCACCATCTATGCTTGGGAAAATACCGCCATTCGTGCTGGGCCCTGTAGGCGTCATCCTCGTACTGGTTCTCGCATTCCTTGGCTACTGGTTCATGGTGAAGCCGAAGCAGGCTGAGATCGCCAGGGTGGAGGCCCAGATTGCCGAGGAGCAGAAGAAGGCTGACCAGAAAGAGGAAGCCGAGCAGGGCCTCGAGAAGGTCAAGCGTGAATGGGAGACTTCCCACGAGTCCCTTGCCCAGAAACTCGATGAGCGCAGCATCCCGCTGTCCATGGGACACCCGCTCATTGCGATGGTCAACCTCTGGCGCGAGGTGCGTGAAGACCTGCCTCGACTGATTGAGAAATTCGTCGAAGACAGCGGTTGCGTGATCATCGAAGGGCATCCCGGCTGGGAGCCGCCGATGGAGCCTTATGCGGCCAACACCGCGTGGATCGAGTTCCCACTCGGGGCACCCAGCGGGGGCGGGCAGACTGTGGCGGGCGGCGGGAATAGCCCCCTGTGGGTAGCCGGCACCCTCGCCGACATTGAGAGGTTGTACAAGTCCCTGCGCAATTTCCCGCGGATCCTCACGATCCATCATCTGGGTCTGGTTCGGCTCAGGGAGTTGATGGATACGGATCTATATGACCGGGTGAGAGAAGTCCTTGACCGGCCGGACGACGAGATCATGGTCGCGCCCCTCATTCTGAGCGTGTGGCTCGCGTGCGAGACGCCCGACACTGGCGGCGGGGCTGCGGCAGGGGGAGCGGCGGGCGGCACGGGCGGCGCGCCCGGCATGGGCGGAGCCGGCGGTCCCCCAGGAATGGGCGGGCCTGGCGGTCCTCCAGGGATGGGTGGGCCAGGAGGTCCTTCCGGGGGCGGCATGGAAATGGGTATGCCACCAGGAGGAGCGGGCCCCGGCGGGCCCCCCGGAGGGGGCGCAGCCGGACCGCCACCGGGCGGCATGGCTGGCGGCGGTGGAGACGCCGGCGGTGGAGATGAGTAGTTCGGGCTGACGATTGGGCCCTGTGATAGTTGCAGTTACGCACCCGTCCTGAGGAGACGCCACCGTGGACAGAGAGCAACTGGCAAGAGCTGCAGTAGCTGCGGGCATCTTCGTCCTCGTCGTGGCTGCAGTGTGTGCCTTCTGGTTCGTGCTTCCCGGCATGCAGCCTGCAAACGTCGCGTATGCGCAGGACGATGAGGCCGGCGCGGCCGACGCTGGCGCCCCGCCGAGTGCCGGGGCACCTGCCGGCGAGCCTGGCGCGGGCGGCCCCCCCGGCGGAGCCATGGGCCCCGGTGGTCCTGGTGGCCCCCCCGGTGGGGCGATGGGCCCTGGCGGCCCAGGCGGACCGCCGGGCGGCGGTATGGAAGGCGGGATGGGCGGACCTGGGATGGGCGGACCTGGGATGGGCGGACCTGGTATGGGTGCCGCCCCCGGCGGCGGCGGTACTTCAGCGCCTGCCCCGCCCCTGGAACCGTCCCGGGCCAATCCTTTCGTGCCTCTGGACACGCCAGAGCCCGAGGTAAAGTTCGTGACCCGCGCGACCAAGTACGGACCGGATTGGAATGCCCTGCCGATCGGCTATATCAAGCGTCTGCCGCCGGCATCGATTCCGGCCGCGCCTCCGCAGCCGCTACCGCCCAATCCGTCCGCGTCGGCAGATTTGGTGCGTATCAGCAGCATCATGTGGCCAGCGGATGACACCAGTGCCGGTGCCGCCGGTCGGGCTTTCGCCACCTGGGAGGATCCGACAGGGCGCACGCGAATACTCAAACCAGGTCAGACACTTCGGGTTGAGGATCGCGCCAGCGAACGCACGCAGACTTGGCGCGTGGTCTCCGTCGAGCCTGATGCGGTGACCCTGCAGAATCCAACCACTGGCGAGAGGGTCCGCAAACGAGCCGAGCCGCGGAGTCGCCAGGAGCGAGTGTCCCATGGCAGGCGCACCTTGGCTGAGCATTACCGCGAAGAGCAGGAAGCCGGGCGGATCATCTCGGGCGAAGCCCGGGATCTCCTTCTTGGCGCCGGGACTGGCGGGGCAGGCGGCGGGGGCATGATGGCCCCGGGCATGGGCGGAGGGGAAGGGGGCATTATGGGCCCGGGCGGGATGCCGACGCCCGGAATGCCCGGAGCTCCAATGCAGTAGCATCGGTCACAATCGCGGGGTTCGTCTCCGCGCTACAGAGGTGATTGCCATGACAAGAAATCGGCTGAGCGTGTTCGTGACGGTCTCGCTCCTGCTTGTTCTGGGCGTGACCAGTTGGGCCGGCGAGAAAGGCAATACCCTGTCCATCACGTGGCAGGACAAGCCCCTTTCCGACGCGCTGGCAACGCTTCAGAAGCATTTCGGGGTCAACTACGTTCTCCCCGCCGAGCTTGGGACGTTGGCCGTGAGCGCGACGCTCTGGGATGCAACACCTGAGAGTGCGCTGGCTACCCTTGTGTCGCGTGCTGGCCTTCAGGCCGAGGATCGCAACGGCACATGGGTCATCTCGGCAGGAGAGAGCGCACCTGGTGGCGATCTTGCTTTCGCCCAGTTCCCGGGAATGGACATAGGCATGCCGGGCGGCCCCGGAGGATTTGGCGGACCCGGCGCCACCGGCATCCCCGGGATGCAGCTGCCTGGGCCGACCAGCGGCTTCGGTACCCCGCCGGGACGTGGTGGGACGCCGACCACGGGGCTCATGACCCAGGGGATGACCACAGGCACGCTGACCCCGGAACAGCGGCCGATGCATTTCATCGTCATCCCGCTTTTCCGTGCCAGCCCGGAGACAATCGGTTACGCGATCCAGGCAGATGATGTCATTTACGACATGACCGGCGGCGAGTATGGAAGCGGTGACTACGGCAGCTATGGCAGCAGCAGCTATGGAAGTAGCGACTATGGAAGCAGCCGCGGCAGCAGCAGCCGTGGCAGCAGCCGCAGCAGTGACTATGGGAGCAGCAGCAGCAGCCGCAGCAGCCGCAGCAGTCGTAGCAGCTATTAGCCGGAGAGACCTGTCGCGCGGGGGCTAGATGGGACACCGCAGACGCCTTCGGGCGGACCTGTTAGCCAGTGCCGGGAACGCGCACAAAACGAACTGCGGCCGGCGGCGACCCGCCGGAGAACGAAACGCAGGGAGGGGCCCATGGCCAAGCCATTCATTTACACCCTAGGTATCCTCGCAGCATCGATTGCAGCCATGATCCTGGTGTGCGCCGGAGCGTTTGCGGACGAAACCGCCTCGGCTAGTCCGCTCATCAACCTGAACATCAAGGATGCCCCGATCTCCGAGGTCATGACCATGCTCTCGGAGGCTTCGGGTGTGAACATCGTTGTCGGCCAGGATGTCACGGGAACCATCGAGAGCGTGAACCTGCGCAATGTTAGCGTTGAGGACGCTTTGCGCTACATCGCGCTTAGCGCCGGGCTCTTCTGGTACAAGGAGGAGTCCGGGTATATCGTAACCGCGCGCGAACTGCCGGCTGGCGCGCTGCTCCGGGGTCCTCAACTGGGCGCGGCATCCGCCGCACCGGTTACGATGCCACTGAAGCCCGCCGTACCGGTACGAACCGGGGCGTCGTTGCCCGCTAACGTGACAGCGCCGGTAGCTCCCGTCGGCGGCGCTCGGCTGGCTTCGGCCCCCGGCGCCTGCGTGAGCCCGGTTGCGGTCACCAGACCGGCCGCGCAGCAGGCTCCGACGGCCGCCTACGTCCCTGCCCCGATACCCGCTGCTCCCCCGGCCGCTGGTCCCGCTCCGGTCTCAACAGTCGCCGCTGTGACGGCTTCGCTCGGAACCGCGAACCGCGTACAGGTTCCCTCGGTGGGTGCCATCCCCGCTGCACCGGGAGCACCGTCCAGAGGCACCGCCCCGGCCGCCTCCGCTATCGTACAGCCTGGAGTGCCCGCGCTCGGGCACCTCGGCATCACGGCGGCGGGGCGACCGACGGTTCCCGCGGTTCCCGTGAACCGGTCCAAGGGCGGTCCGGCACCGGTCATCACTCCGGGCGGAAGGACAGCGGTCGTCGCTCCGAGTGTGAGCCCATCGGCTCTGGCCCCAGGGGCCTCCGCAGTCCCCGTTGCTCCCGCGCCGCCGCCCAAGATCGGGCCGTCGGCGGCAGCACCCGACGCCAGTGCGGGAGAAACCACAAAGCTCGGCGCCGCTCCTGAAGGGAGCCGTCCTGAGGCGACCAAGCCTGATGGCAACGAGTTCGCGCAGTTGCCCGGTGGCGAGTTGGCCGCTCCCGCCTACGCAGGGGCCGCTACTCCTGCCGCAGCTCCGGCGCCTTCGGGGTCGGCTCCGCAGGGCGAAATCCGGGAACTCAGCACCACGCTTATTCCCGTGAAGTACGCTGACCCCGCATACCTCGCCACCTTGCTCGGTGGGACAGTGGCTGAAGCGAACTACATGCGCCCCGGCAACCAGTATTCGCCGGGCCGCAGAGCTCGCGCAGGCGGCGTCAATAACGCGATTACCGGTGCAGGCGGCCGGGGTGCGGACGAACTCTGGATGCAGGGACTTGAGCTCGGCGGCGGCCTCGGCCGGGGTGCAGGGGGCACCCAGGGCGGGTTCGGCACTGGTGGTCGCGGCAGTGGTCGGAGTACGGGAGGCACCCAGTTTGGTGGTCGAGGCGGCCAGGGCCAGGGCCTGGGGATGCGGCCGGAGGGCGTTGAATCGATCATCGCTTACATGCCCCAAAACTCGCTCCTGGTGTCCGGAGATCCAGCCGCTATCGATCAGCTTCGGGAAGTGCTGGCGATCCTCGATCAGCCCGTGAAACAGGTCGAGATCTCGACCAAGTTCATTGAGGTGGACGTCACAGAAGACAACGCCTTCGGTATCGACTGGTTCGTATCCAATGGAAGTCTCGAGTTCTTCAACCTCGGGTTCGCTCCGGGTGAGGCCGTAAATAACGTTGTCCGCTGGGCGCAGGGCAAGTTCGAGGCCACTCTGGGGGTCCTCGAGAACATGAACCGTGGCCAGATCATCAACGAGCCGCACGTGACCACGCAGAACAATGTGCCCGCGTACATCTCCTTCTACACCACGATTCCATACTTCTCAGCCTCCATTACCTACAATGAAGCTGGGCGCCGAGACGTGGAGTTCGAGGAAGATGAGGTCGACATCGAGCAGACGCTTGAGGTCACCCCGCGCATCAATGCGGATGACACGGTGACGATGTACCTGACGCCGATCATGGAAGATCAGACGGGCGTCGTTGTGGGCCCCAATGGCGAGCAGGTACCGATCGTGGCATCGCAGGAGGTCGAGACCCAGGTAACCGTGGCCGATGGGGAGACCATCGCTCTCGGAGGCATGATCCGCAAGCAGCGGCGATACAACACCCGTAGCACGCCTCTGCTTTCGGAGATCCCGATCATTGGGAAGCTCTTCAAATCAGTTCGTGACAACACTCAGAATTCCGAGCTTCTGATCTTCGTCACTCCGCGCATCATGCGCGACATCCCCGCACCGTAGCAGCGGGATGTGGGTGGGGTCAGCCGGATTGCGAACGGCACGAGCTGCATGCTGGTGCCGTTCGTGCATAGTAGGAAAGGATTGCCGGACGTGCTGCGCACTATGACCGCCGGGGAATCCCACGGGCCTCAGCTCACGGCGCTTATCGAGGGCTTGCCGTCCGGGCTGCCTGTAAGCGCGGACATAATCGACCGTGACCTGGCACGGCGCCAGAAAGGCTACGGCCGCGGCGGGCGCATGCGCATTGAGACAGATCGCGCTGAGATCACAGCGGGCGTTCGCCACGGCAAGACGCTGGGCGGACCTGTCGCGGTCATCATCCGGAATCGTGACTGGGCCAATTGGACCGACGAAATGTCGGCCGACACGCCCGGGGAGAACTGGTCTTCGGGGCGTAGGGTTCACGTTCCAAGGCCTGGACATGCGGACCTTGCCGGCGCCACCAAATACCGCCAGCGGGACATGCGCAACATTCTCGAGAGGTCAAGCGCCCGAGAGACCGCGGCCCGCGTCGCCGTGGGAGCGATCTGCAGATCCCTGTTGACACTGGTGGGAATCAGGGTCGCAAGCGTTGTGTGCCGTATTGGCCCAGTGTCCTGGCGCCCACCATCCGACTGGTGCCCGCGAACGATAGCTGCCGCCGAGGAATCGGATGTGAGCTGTCCCGACGCGGCCGCCGCTCAGGCCATGCGGTGCGCCATCGATCGTGCCAGGACTGCGGGGGATACACTGGGCGGGGTCTTCGAGGTGCGCGCTTTCGGCGTGCCTCCGGGGCTGGGAAGTCACGTCGCTGCCGACCGCCGACTGGACGCGCGCCTGGCCTCCGCCCTAATGAGCATTCCGGCGATCAAAGGCGTGGAAATCGGGATGGGGTTCGCCGTTGCGGGGCTCCCTGGATCCCAGGTGCACGATCCGATCGCCGTTGGCGACGGCGCGTGGCCTTTCGTCCGGCCCACGAACAACGCGGGCGGCGTTGAGGGCGGCACCAGCAACGGGGAGCCGATCATCGTTCGGGCGGCGATGAAGCCGATCCCGACTCTCACCCGACCTCTGGGGTCGGTGGATATGGACACCATGACAGCAGCGCCGGCCCATGCCGAGCGTAGCGATGTCTGCGCGGTGCCTGCGGCGGCGGTTGTTGGGGAGGCCGAGGTCTGCGTCGAGCTGGCCCGGGCGCTGCTTGACATGTTTGGC
>JAGPGE010000827.1 GCA_018056145.1 Armatimonadota bacterium | reverse complement strand
ACTCAGGACGCTCCGACGTGGAATATGAGGACTGGCACGGCCACGCGCTGGACCGGAAGCTGCTGAACCTGCTGCGCGAGTTCTGAGGCGGCGGGCCCCGGATTGGACCGACGGATTCGGGGAGGGACATCCGGCTCCGCGGATTGGGGGACTGGCATTCGGCTCCGAGCCTCATCCGGAGACGGTGCCTGTACCCGATCCGCTACCCACCCATGACAGACAGGGAGAACCGCAACATGAAGCCCGAGCCTATCGGCATCGTTCTACTTGCTGCATTCACACTCCCTGCCCTCGCCCAGCAGCCCGCGCAGCTCGAGTGGGACCATATCTACACGCCCACCGACCTGCCCGGAAGGTTCGGCTGGAGCGGCGGCGGCAACCCCAACTCGCAGACTTCCGCCGAGATCACCGACGATGGCGCCCTGCGTATCATCGACGCCAGCAGCGCACCCACCCACCTGCATGCTTACAGTCACTCATGGCTTGCCCGGCCTGATCGCGGCGGCATGGCGCAGGCCACGGTGAAAGTTGTCAGCAATACGGACCGCGCCGGAGTTGCGCTCATGGTGGCCGACGGGGTGCGCGAGATAGGCCTCACCCTCTACCCGGACCGCGCGGTACTGGGCGACAATGAGTTCGTTCACCCCATGAACACCACCGATGACTACCACACATTCCAGCTCCGCATCAGCGGCATGAACTTCGAGTTGTGGGTGGACGGGACACTGGTCATCGACGGATGGGGTAAGCTCAGCAACCCCGCACATAACGGCCGGCGGGTGGTTACTTTCGGGTCCATCTCTAGCGCCGCGAAGAGTGAAGCTCTCTGGAAGGATGTGCGCTTCGTGTCTTTCGCACAGCCGGTGGAACGATTAGCCGGAGCCCGCGACGTGATCATCTACCGCAAGCAAGATGTATATGCCTGCTTCCCTTCCCTGACCCGCCTGGAAGACGGCAAGCTGTATACCAGCTTCGGCACCCGTGTCCGCCGGTCTCACATTGACGCAACGGGCGGCGGGGCGCGCATGATTTCCTCGGATTTTGGCGAGACCTGGGCGCCCACCGACCAGTCTTACTCCGACCCGCGCTACCGCCGGGAGGACGGGACCATCTTCGTGCCCCGCGCCGAAGGCTGGGTGTACGTGGATGAGGCTGAACTGCCGAAGATCAAGGAGCGCGGGCGGCGCTGGATGAACGTGCGACCGGGCACCGTGGCCTATCTCGGCGACTGTCTCGTGGACATCACTCGGCCCGACGGCACGAAAGAGCAGATCCGCATGGACAGCCCGGTTCCGGGCGGCATGATGAGCTTCCACCCGAACTCCGCGTTCCTGCGCAAGGGGAACCTGTGGATCGTCGCCATTTACGGCGGCGCCAGCAATGAGGCCGAAACGGGTGTCTGGGCGATCCGATCCGAGGACAACGGGGAGAACTGGGAACTCGTGCATATCGCCGGACCCATCGGCGACAAGATCGGCCTGGGCGAATCAGCCCTGTGCGACAACGGCCTGGGCGAACTGATCTGCGTGATGCGGTCGGGCGACGGTGGCACGTACAACACCTACCAGTGCTTCTCAAGCGACGGCGGGAAGACCTGGGGCCCGCCGCAGGACACGGGAATCTGGGGCTATCCGTGTAATGTCATCCGTCTGCGGGACGGTCGCCTGCTGTGCACTTACGGCTACCGCCGGGACGCAATGGGCGTTCGCGCGGTCCTCAGCAGTACCGGGGGACACACCTGGGACCTGGAGAACGAGATCATCCTGCGGGCCGATGGTTACGGCAATGGCGGGGACAATGGCTACCCGATCTCGCTGGAGCATGACACCGAGGATGGCCGCATCTTCACGATCTACTACCTGAACGACAAGGAAAACGTGACTCACGTGGCCGGGACTCACTGGCAGGTTCCACCGGCGAAGTAGGGACAGGCGCTGGGGAGGGCGAACCATCAGCCTTCGAGCCACTGGATCGCCCTGCCCAGCATATCCTGGGCACCAGGGTGGCCTTCGCGCGGAGATACGAACCCGCCGCGACGGAGCACTAGCGCCCGGACATCTGGGTGGCAGTTGCCCGGCGCCAGCGGCATGCCTACGGTGCGCAGCATGGGCATGTCGTTGCTATTGTCGCCCATGCCGAGAGTGTTATCCACCGGCACCCCGATGTAATCGCACAGCCGCAGGACCGCCTTGTCCTTGCCCGCGAGGGCCGGGAAAACCTCAATGTACCGCCCCGAGGTGTTGCGGCTGAAATCAAGCTGCACACCCTCGGGAAGGTTGCTCTGCACCCACTCCACGTCCCGGTCGGTCTTGCCGCTTCTTTCGATGCAGGAACTGAAGGAATGCAGCTTGCGGTGGATGCGCCAGCCCATGCGCTCCAGCCTGTCCCGGAACTCGTAGACTACGGGCTGGAAGACGCTCATCTCCCGGTGCCAGTCCTCATCGAGAAGGTCTTCCCCGTTGCGCCGGAACCAGATGTCCGCGCCGTTCTCCGCGATCAGCCCGTCATTGGGGATCGGCGGTAGCGGCTCGCACTCCCGGCGGCTCCGGGCGGTAACCAGGATGAACCGGGCGCGCTTGCGGACCTCCTCGATCAGCGCCGCCGTTCCGGC
>JAGPGE010000826.1 GCA_018056145.1 Armatimonadota bacterium | reverse complement strand
TTCAGCGGCTACATAATCGCAATCACGACCAGCAGCTCGATAAGCGTGAAACCACGGCGCATGTCATCAGTCTCCTTTTTGGTTGCCCCAATCTGGGGATTGTCAGGCCTCGACCACACCATAGTGACGCAGCCTTGTTTCCGGCATACTTCGCGTCGGCATCCCACAACTAGACGTCTCGTCTTGCGGGTCTCTTTCCCGGCCGGGCGTCCACTGCTGTGAGCGGCCGCAGGCGCCAGCCCGGGTCGTCGCTCTCCATCAGGATCGAGCCCACCAGCACGGCATCCACGCCCGCACCTGCCAGTCTCTGTACATCCTCTACCCCATTGATGCCACTTTCACTCACTAGCACACGGTCTTCGGGCACAAGTTCCGCGAGCGAGATGGTGTGCTCCAGGTCCACCTTCATGGTCTTGAGGTTGCGGTTGTTGATCCCGATGACCCGTGCCCCGGCGCGCAGCGCCCGGTCGATCTCCTGCGCCCCGTGGGTCTCCACGAGCACACCCATGCCCAGATCGTGCGCGAGGGTCATCAGAAGGCGCAATTCCAGGTCGCTGAGCATCGCGACAATGAGCAGGATGGCGTCAGCTTCGAGCGCCCGGGACTCGTAGACCTGGTAGTCGTCGAAGATGAAGTCCTTCCGCAGCACCGGCAGGGGCATGTAGCTGCGCGCGCGGTGGATCATGAATCCCTCGCCGCCGAAGTACCTCCCTTCCGTCACGCAGCTGATCGCCGAGGCGCCGTTACCCGAGTACTCCTGGGCCAGGACACGGGTATCCAGAATCTGCTGGAAGGGTCCGTGGCTCGGGCTGGCGTGCTTGACTTCGGCGATCACCTTGACCTTCGGCCCGCGCAGCATGGCCTCGAAGTTGCGGGGAGGGTCGTTCCGGGCGATGCGCTCCTGCAGGGCCGCCAGGGGAAAACGCTGCTTCAGTTCGGCGATCTCAATGCGCCGGTTGGCGACGATATCATCCAGTACTGTGCCTGTCAACGGGTGGTCCGCGTCATGCCTGTCTGGTCGCAACTTTCGTCCTCGCTATTCTTGGTCGCTACGGTGGAAGGCGCCGGTTCCCGCGCGCTTCAGTGACTGCGGCAGATCTCTCGCACGACCGCAAGTCTTGCCAGTGCCGCACCGGATTTGATCGCATCGCGCGCCACGAGTATCCCTTCCTGGATATCCGCCGCCTTGCCGCCCACGTAGATGGCTGCCGCTGCGTTGAAGGTCACGATGTCCGCAGCCGGCCCCTCCTGGCCTTCCAGGACGGATGCGAGAGTTGCGGCGGACTGCTCCGGGGTGTCTCCTGCCAGCGCTTCGGCACTTGCGGTCGCGATCCCGTACTGCTCGGGGGAGCACAGGGCGCTATGAATGTCACCATTGCGGACTTCGGTAACCTGGGTATCGCCGAAGGTCGAGATCTCGTCCATCCCCACCATGCCGTGTACGACCAGGGCATGGTCGGACCCCATGAGGTGCAGTGCCGTGGCGATCAACTCGGTATACTGGGCCCCCGCCACGCCCACCACGAACCGGCTGGCGCCAGCGGGGTTGGTCAGGGGGCCAAGGAGGTTAAAGACGGTGCGCAGGCCGATCTCGGCGCGCGCCTGGACCACGTGCCGCATGGAGGGATGGAATGCGGGCGCGTACAGGAAGGCCAGACCGGCTTCCTGAAGGCACCGCGCGGGGTCTCGTGTCACACCGGACAGATCAACGCCCAATTCCCGCAGCACGCCGGAACTGCCGCAGTGTCCGGCGACTGGTCCGCTGACCTGCTTGGCAATGGGGACGTCACAAGCGGCGGCGACAATGGCCGCGCCGGTGGAAATGCTGAATGTGCGCACTGACCCACCGCCGGTGCCGCAGATCTCGACAATTCCCGGGGTATCACAGGGAACATCCACAGCTCTCTCGCGCACCGCCAGCGCCAGACCGGCTATCTCTTCAGCAGTCTCGCCTTTCATCCGCAACGCTGTCAGAAAGGCCCCGATTTGCGCGCCGGTCGCCCGGCCGTCCAGGATGGCGCCCAGGGCATCCCGCGCCTGCGACAGACTCAGGTGCTGGTGGCTGACAACGTGCCGGATGCAGTCCTGCAATGCGGACATCGCGAAGGCCTCCGCGCGCCTGGAGCGGCGGTCACGGGTACGGTTACCACCGCGCCCGCGTACCTTAACTTGGCGATTGTCGCACACCACAGCCGAGGTGGTCAACTTGGTTCGCAAACTGTTTGAGGTTTCGCGAGGAGGTGCACGATATATGTCGAAGTAGTAGAACGGGTCCCCTGGAGTGGTGGCGTGGATCTGCTGGTATTGTCGGGCATTCATGAGAGGAGGCTCGTCGATGCCGTGCCGATGGCTTGTTGTTGAAGTCTTGTGCGCATTGTGTCTTGCGCTGATCCACACGGGGGGATGCGGGAAACGGACGACCGACCAGACAGTGGCGCCGGCTGGGACGATGAGCATGCCAGGCGGTGGACAGGAGGGATCTGCAGTGGGGTTCTCGCTGACAAGCCCGGCTTTCAGGAACGGAGAAAGGATCCCGACCAAGTACACGGCGGACGGGTCGGACATATCTCCGCCTTTGCAGTGGACCGATCCTCCCGAGGGGACGCAGGAGTTGGCA
>JAGPGE010000101.1 GCA_018056145.1 Armatimonadota bacterium | reverse complement strand
GCCCCCCACAAGCGTGCGCATCTTCGTACAGGGGAACGTGCTGGAAGTCTTTGTGGGTGATCAGGTCGCCCTGGTGAGCCGCATGTATGATCGCCCATCCGGCACGTTGGGGCTTGTTGCCGAGAACGGCTCAGTGACCTTCGAGCACGTGCGAATCACTGATCGGTGAGAAGCCCTCTCCGTGGTCCGGTCAGTCCCTGGGCGCCGCGCACCTCAGGATGAACTCCACGATCGGCGTCGGGTCGTCCAGGCCGTGGGGGTGGTGCCCGACGCCCGGCTTGGCAATGAGCGTGATGTGCCCGCCCATCTTCTCGTAGCGCTCCTTCACCACCAGTGTGTTCTCCTCCGGCGGCACGGTTTCATCCGCGTCTCCGTACACGTGGATCACCGGGATCTTCGCTTTCGCCAGCGGCGCCAGGTTGTCCACCGGGTTGAGTGGATACGCCAGCGCCTCTTCCTCAGAAGCAAACCCGTAGTCCCGGATCAGCTTCTGCCAGTCGCTTTCGCTGCCGGGGCTTGCGCCCTTGCCGGCGGGCCAGCTCTTGAAATCGCACACCGGCGCGTCGCCGTAGATGCACGCCACCTTGTCGGTGTTGCGCGCCGTCCAGTTGTAGCAGTACAGGCCGCCGCGGCTGAGCCCCTCGAGCACGGTCTTCGGAGCAAGCCCGTACTTCCCTGTCATCTCGCGATACATTACGTCAAAGTGCGCCATCGCCGACGGGCAGCCGAAGGTATTGCCCACGTTCATGTACACCAGGTGCCAGCCCAGCCTGAGCAGCGCGAGGTCGGTCTCAGGGCGGTGGTCGAAGAACTCCGCGCGCCAGATCCATGGCCGGCCTTCGGCCATCTGTTTCGGACACGCGACTACCACCGGGCAGCCGTCCACCACGAAGTCATGGCGCTCGTACCCGTGATAGTCGGAGATCGGGCCCGGAAACGCGGGCGGGGCGTCCTCGCCCTGCTCGGCTCCAGCCACCACCAGCGTTGCGGAGATGGCCAGGACGATGGGGGCGGCAGCGAAGAGGGTGTCAGTCAACGCAGGGGCTCCTTTGGCTCACGCGCAATGCGAGCTGGACATGGCAGGCGGCAATCGCACAGCGGGTTCGCCCCGACTCCAATGGGGACCTCCCTCGCACGGTCTTGTCGACGCCGACGGAAGGCTTCACGACTTGACACCTCGCCCATGTGCGCTATCATGCACAGGCACCAGCCACTCCGGCGCTCCCCGCCATGTCACCAGGGCAGGTCAATGGGCAGCGCCAAAGGACCGCGCGGCCACAGGTGGAGGCTCCTGTGGCCTGTCGGTGACGCCCGCGCCATTGCGGGCCGCCGACCGACTTCCCGGGAGGTCATGCATGCCATCCAGGACATTGTTCAGGTTCTGCGAACGCGTCGCGCAGATCATCCGCACCGAAGGCGTAATCTGTTACGGGCTGGGCCTGGCATCCAATCATCTGCGGCCCGAAGCCCTCGTCAACCTGCAATCATCCCGTTCGCTCGAAGACGCGCGCGAGATTGATCTCGACACCGACGCGCCTCTGGCCACGGCCGCGCAGAAGGCCCTCGAGACCCGCACGCCCGTGCTTGTGGAGGAGACGGTGGAGATTCTCCACGGGGAACCCGTCTCGCCGGTCATGCTCGTGCCCATTATCTGGACGCGCGAGCCGGTGGAGTCAGACGAGGAGCCCGTAGCTCGCCCGGTCGGGCTCATCTCCCTGTGGCATAAGCGCGGGGGACAGCCCTTCGATGAGGATGACGTCACGCTCGTGCGGCGTTTCGCTCCGCAGGCAGCCGCTCTTCTCGTGGAAGAGCAGTTGCAGGAGTTTGACGAGATCCAGACGGCCTTCGCAACCGTGCCGGTAGGCCTCATGCTTGTAGATGACGACGCGACTATTCTTGTTGCGAACACCAAGGCTCTGCGGATCCTGGGAGCCGACCTTGCGCAGAGCCGGGACTTGCGCACATTCGACTACGGAAACCAGATCGACCAAATGCTCAAGGCCGTGTTCGATGGGGAGGATCAGGCCTTCGGGTCCTTCATTGCTCGGGACGGAGAAACGTACAACACCAACGTCCAGCGTACGCCGGACGGCCAGCTCATCATCGCCTTCACCCAGTCACCTTTCACCACTGCCGCCGAAGAGCTGACCGGGCAGGTCGCCCATGAGCTTCGCACGCCGCTCACGGTCATTGAGGGCAACCTGCAGACCATCGACTACATGCTGGGTCCGGACTTGGTCGAAGAGGACCTGGAGATCATCAAGGAGTTCGTGGGGACCGCGCTGATCCAGTCCTCCCGGATGTTCCGACTCATCGCCGAGACGCTGAACATCTCCCGAATCCACGCTGGCAAGGAGATCGAGCTAGACATCCAGGAGTTCGATCTCATGGAGGCCGTCAACCAGGTTCTCCAGGAGCTTGCCGACGCACTCAACCGGCACAATCTGGCGCTTGAGGTCCCGGAGACACTCATCATGCAGGGCGACCGGGGGAAGATCATCTCGATCCTGGACAACTTCCTGAAGAACGCCTCGAAGTACGCTGACCCGGGGACCACCATCACACTGCACATTGAACAGCGCGGCGATGACGCGATCATCGAGGTGCGCGATCAGGGAATCGGCATCCCGCCTGACGCGATAGAGAAGATCGGGCGCGAGGCAGGGTTCCGCACGGAAATCTCAAAGAAGCAGGCGGGCGGCATCGGCTTGGGGATGGTCTACGTTCGGCGGGTCATCGAGACCCATGGCGGCGAGATGCAGATCGAGAGCGAGCTTGGCGTTGGCAGTACTTTTCGGGCGATCCTGCCGATCAAGCACGAGGAAGGCTAGCGCACCAGGTCCGCATGTGCCACGGCCTGCCAAAGCAGTGCCTGTAGCACCCATCAACTGCGAGAGGCTGGCGTCTCGACGCCAGCCTCTCGCGGTCGCCTCTGCTCTTTCTCGCTGTGCGCCTCCGCCGTTTCCCACTGCTATTCACTACTCTGTACTCACCATCCCCCGCCGTCCTCTCACTGCCACGAGACCCTCGGGCCGCCGATGTCCTCGGCCACCGCGCCCAAGAAGACGACGTCGCCCGGGAGCGTCTGCAGGTATGATGCCGGGATCTGTGGGGTCACCGGCCCGTGGGTGATCAGGCGGCCGATGAACCGCTGCCAGCTCATTCCGGACCCCAGGTGAGCGTCGAGCCAGAAGCTACGGTATTTCGCCCCGAGAATCACCCCGGGCCCCACTGTGTACGCGCACGGTGGGATGCTGGTCCAGTCGCCTCCCGCACGCAGTGAGTTGTGCAGCAGGCTCATGGGGTGCAGGCGCACGAAAGCCGAATGCGCGCCCATCCAGTCCACGTCCGACGCGAACTCCTCGATCAGGTGCGGCTCCCAGAACGCGAAATGCCCGCACCAGCCCACGCCGCCGTACACGACATCCGCGCCTCGCCCGTCCGACGCATCCAGGATCATTTCGTCGTACTGCGCGATGTTGTCGGGCCCCGGGAAGTGCACGCGGGACAGGTCCAGCCCAGTGCCGCTGATGAGATCAAACAGGTGCCGGTGCGCGGTGTACTCGAAGCTCCACGCGGAAGACTTGTCAATCGTCTGCCCGTTGGGGTACGCGTACTCGTCCATGAAAAAGAGAGTGCAGTGGTCGAGATCCACGCGCTCGGCGGTGATCTTTTGAGCAAGGCGATCGTACTGACCTACCGGACCCACTGGGAACACGCCCACGAAAGGCCGGTCCTCTGCCGCCGCCTGGTTCATGCGACGCAGCATGTTTGTGGCGAGGGCGTCGTAGAACTCCGCCGGGTCCTCGATGACACGGATATGGAACTCCTCGTGGTGGTGAGGTTCTCTTCGCCGGATCTCCTGCTTGCGGATGGCGCGGACGGACGCAGCCACGTCCTCATCCACCACCGGCAGTAAGTCGCGCAAGTCCCGGCCCAGTGGTTCCATTGCCTTCCCGCCTTTCTCCCGGCCTACGAACGCACTGAGAGCATCGCCGCTATCTCGCTCAGAAAGACTACGAACTCGGCGGTATGGTCGAGCCGCACCACCGTACTGTCGCTGTGCGGGTTGCGCCACCAGCCTTCGGCGCTCTGTTCGGACACAAGGTAGTCGCCCATGCTGCAGGCCGCATCACGCGCCCGGGTATCCCCCAGGACCGCGTACAGTGTAGCGGCCGCAACCGCCGACTTGCCCGCGGTCGGATATGCGAAGGCATCGTCCGCGCAGTTCATCTGGAACAGCAGTAGGCGCATGCCGGTGTCGAGGGCATCCTCGTCTCCTGTGGCCAGATGCAGGCGGATGCAGAACAGGGCGGCGATGCCCGGGCAGTAGTACGCCTGCCCGGGCTGGTCTGCATCTACGAAGGGCCCGTCCAGATTCAGGGCCCCCTCGGCGTCGGTCTGGACGTAGAACCGGCGGGTGTCGGGTTGCTGCTCCAGCATGCTCCGCAGGAACTGGCCTGCTTTCTGAGCAGCGGGTACGTGCCCCATGTAGAGCGATGTCATCCCACCCCAGGCCGAGCAGACCGGCTCGATCACCGTGGTCATCTCGGGCCACTGGTAGAACCCGCCACAGGGGGCCTGGCATTTGAGGATGAACCGCATTACCGGCATTGAGATGTCGAACCG
Source organism: Armatimonadota bacterium (assembly GCA_018056145.1). Taxonomy (GTDB): domain Bacteria; phylum Armatimonadota; class Zipacnadia; order Zipacnadales; family JABUFB01; genus JABUFB01. The sequence continues at coordinate 6,945 of JAGPGE010000101.1, read as the reverse complement.
GCCCATGCGGTGGGCGCCCTGGCAGAGCCAGTTGGTCTTATAGAGCGCCAGGCCGGCGTCGAAGTGGTGTAGGCGCCCGCCTTCGCGCAGGTCATTGCGCTTCACCCACTCCAGCAGGCGGTTCGCCGCCGCGGGATGTCCGGTGAGAAGCAGCGCCTGGGGCGCCTTATGGTACACATCGGCCTGCAGGTCTTCACGGATGAAAGAACCATCCGGATTCTGCATGGACAACAGGTAGTCAGCCCCACGTGCGGCGGCGTCAAGGTACCGGCGGATGCGGTCCTGCATGGCCGAAGGCTCCCGTTGGTCGGTCTGTGGATGCATTCTGCGTCCGCGCGGACAATTCCCCCCGGACGCGCAGGTTCCTCCCTGTGACAGACCGGCAGGTCCTTTCGCATCGCCGGCGAAATGCGCTGGCGTTCCAGGAGGATGGGCGCTCATCGCCCCCTCGAATTGGCGAAAGGAAGGATCGTTTGTGAGCCAACTGCGGGTCGGAGTCATCGGGACCGGACGGAAAAAAGAACGCGGAGACGCCATGGGCTATGCCATGGCGTACCAACACGCGAATGCCTTCAAGAAGCTAGACAACTGCACCATGGTGGCCTGCGCGGACATCGTGGAGGAGAACGCCAGGGCCTTCGCGGATACGTACGACATCCCCGGCGTGTACCTTGATTACCGCGAGATGCTGGCCAATGAGAAGCTGGACATCGTGAGCGTCTGCACCTGGATGCACCTGCATGAGCCCATGGTGCTTGACGCCATCAACGCGGGCGTGAAAGCGATCCACTGCGAGAAGCCCATGGCCGACACCTGGGGCGGCTCCAAGCGCATGGCCGCGGCCGCGAAAGAGAAAGGCGTCCAACTCACCTTCAACCACCAGCGCCGGTATGGCGAGCCTTTCATGATCGCCAAGCAGATGCTGGATGAGGGCGCAATCGGCGATCTGTGGCGTTTGGAGTGCGGCGCGGGCAACCTGTACGACACGGGCACCCACTTCATCGACATGTTCAGCTTCTTCCTGGGCGACGGCGTGCCCGCGAAGTGGGTCATCTGCCAGGTTGACTACCGCACGGAAAGCCTGGTCTTCGGCTCACACAATGAGAACCAGCAGGTGATGCTCACCGAGTATGACAACGGCGTCTTCGGCCTGGTAATGACCGGCAAGCCGGGGGATGCCAACCCGGTGGGCTGCGTGGACCGGCTCATCGGCAGCAAGGGCGTCATCGACGTGGGCGTTGTCAACGGTCCGCCCATCCGCTACCAGCTTGCCGGGGAGAAAGACTGGACCGTGCCGGACACCAACGGCGCCAGCATTCACGGCCCGAACTTCATCGACCGCGCCATCGCGGATGTTGTGGACTGCCTGATCAATGGCCGCAAGTGCCAACTGGATGCGGAGAACGCGCTGGTCGCCACGGAGATCATCTTCGGGGCTTACGAATCCAGCCGGCGCAGGGGCCGCGTGGACTTCCCGCTGGACATCGAAGACAATCCGCTGGCCGCGATGGTCGAAAGCGGCGACCTGAAGCCTGAGAAGGCTGGTTAAGCAGGAACCCTCTCGCTTTCGGAAGGTAGGTCGTGCAGGCGCCGCTCTGGTTGCCGGCGGCGCCTGCCGCATGCGAAGAGACCGGTGGCTCACGAAAGGATGAAACCATGCGATACGCAGTTCCGCTGCCCCTTATCCTCCTCATCTCTCTGGTCCTGCCCGCATTTGCCCAGCAGGAGGCGAAGGCCACGGTGCAACTGGCCGAGTCCTATCTGAGCCCGTATGCAGGTGAAGACGCGACAGGCGACCACGTGGTGGCACTCTGGCAGTTCGATGGCGACGAGGCCGCGAAAGACCTCTCCGGGCACGGGCACGACCTGCGGCTGCAGGGTGCGCAGTTCTCGCCCGACGGGAAGTTCGGCGGAGCGCTTGAGACCTTTCCAGGCTGGCCGGTGGAAGATGCCCCTCACCGCGCCAGCGCAAAGGCCCACCCGGACCTCACTCCCCGCGGCGCATTCACGGTGGAAATGTGGATCAGGCCGAAGCCCGACATGAAGGGCTATCCGGAATCATTCCTCCTGGACAACCGCTATGTGGACAAGACCGGGATGCAACTGGTCTTGAGCGCCGAATCTGGCGCTTTGCGGAATCTGAGAATGGAACTGGGATTCGGCGCGGATACCGAGGTCTTCGCCAGCGACCGCGCGCCTTTTGAGGTGGATGTCTGGACCCATGTCGCCTTCACCTACGACGGTGCGGGTACCGGAAGCTTCTTCATCAACGGCAGTCTTGCCGGAACCCGGACCGCTCCCGGGCGCAAGGACGTGGCCCCCGGCGTGAAGGACTTGATGATCGGCGACCGCGTGGGCAGCTACTACCACGGCTTCCCCGGCTTCATCGATCAGGTGCGCATCTGCAAAGGCGCGCTGGAGTTCCGTCCGGCTGCGTTCTCGGTACCCGTCCAGCGCAAGGTCTTCGTCCGCATGGAACCGGAGGCCACGATCTCGCTGGATATCACCAATAAGCTGCGCACGACCGTCAGCGGCGCGAGAGCGGTGTTCCAGATCACGGGAATGCCGCCGCAGACTGTGGAGCTGCCCGACCTGGGCCCCGGCGAGACCCACCGGGCGGCGTGCAGGCTTGATACCACTCTCCGCCCCGACGACTATAGTCTTGTGGCGACGATTCAGGTGCCATCGGACCCGCCTTTCACCGCCACCGAGCGATTCCTGCTCACCATCGTGCCCCGGAAGCTCCCCAATACCATGCCGGTGCTCATGTGGGGCGCGGGGCTGAAGGAGATCGACCGGCTGAAGGACATCGGCTTCACCCACGCCATCGGCCTGGGCGCGGACTACAAGGCCATCTGGGAAGCGAAGTCGCCGACGCGATCCACTAGTGAGAAGGGCGTGGCCGACCAGATCGAGGCCATGGACAATGCCCTGCGCAACGGGATCTTCTGCACCGCCAGCCTGTCTCCTGGCCGCTGGGCGCGGGAACTCGAAGAGTACGCGCGGGTGAAACGCGACGGCCAGCCCACAGGCAAGGAGCACGACGTCTGCGCCAGCGACCCGGCGATCCGCGAGTTCTGCTACAACGTGGGCGCGTCGGTGGCACAGACCTTCGGCGACCACCCCGACCTGGAATCCGCGCTGATCCACACGGAAGTGCGCGGCGAGACTCAGGTCTGTTTCCACGAGCATGACAGGGAAGCGTTTCGCAAGTTCGCGGGATATGACATCCCGGATAAGGTGACCTCTGCGCGGGGCGTGTCATACCAGGAGATCGACGACTTCCCGGCGGATCGCGTGATTCCCGACGATTACCCGCTCTACGTCTACTACCGCTGGTTCTGGGCCAAAGGCGACGGCTGGAACGACCTGCACACGGCCGTCCATGATGGCCTCAAATCAACGGGTCGCGATGATTTGTGGACCTTCCACGACCCGGCGGTGCGCTGCCCCAGCGTGTACGGCAGCGGGGGCAATGTCGACTACCTGGCGCACTGGACCTACTCCTACCCGGACCCGCTCCGCATCGGCCTGTGTACCGACGAACTGCTCTGCATGGCCGGCGGTGCGGACCGCCCGGACCAGCAAGTGATGAAGATGACGCAGGTGATCTGGTACCGCAGCCAGACAGCGCCCGAGCCCGGCGAGGAGGCGAAGGTCCAGACTGCGGACTTCATTGACCAGGACGTGAAGCCCCGGGGTACGGGAGCGGTGGATGCCTCGGGCCGTTATCTGGCGGAATGGGAGCGGCGCATCCCCGATGCCCGCTTCATCACCATCGCGCCGATGCACATGCGCGAAGCGTTCTGGGCGAAGATCTCGCGGCCCATCAAAGGCATCATGTACCACGGCTGGCAGTCGCTCGTGGACTGCGAAGAACAGCACAGTTCGTACCGGTACACTCATCCGGAGACGAAGCACGAACTGCGGCGACTGGTGGATACTGTGGTCGAACCGTTGGGGCCCTCCCTTGTGCAGATTCCGGACAGGCCTTCGGACGTGGCGTTCCTGGAGAGCTTCGCGTCCCAGACCTTTGCCCGCAAGGGCACCTGGGGCTGGAACGGCGGCTGGGCTGGGGATGCCTACCTGATCCTGCACTACGCCGGCCTACAGCCGCAGGTGATCTACGACGAGACAGTGCAGCGAAAGGGCCTGGACGGCTTCAGGGTCCTGGTTCTCGTGGACTGCGATGTGCTCCTGCGGTCGGTGGTTGACAAGATCAGGGCATTCCAGGCGGCGGGTGGTATTGTGGTCGGCGACGAGAACCTGTGCCCGGCGATCCAGCCGGATATCCTCCTGCATAGCTACCAGCGGCCCAAAGAGGCGGACATGGCCAGGGCGAACATGATGGAGGCCGCCGAGAACCTGTGGGCGGAGCTTGCGCCCCACTACACCCGGTACGCATCGGCGTCCGACCCCAGCGTCATCACCCGGGTCCGCAGTTACGGGTCCACCGACTACCTGTTCGCGATCAATGACCTACGGGAGTTCGGCGATTACGTGGGGCATCACGGTCTGGTCATGGAGAACGGCCTGCCGATCAACGCCACACTCGCGATGGAACGGTCCGGCGCTCACGTCTACGACCTGGTCCGTCACCGCGAGGTCCGGCAGGCGAATGAAGGCGGCAAGCTCAGCCTGGACGTCGCCCTCGGGCCCTGCGAAGGCCGCCTATACATGGTCACCTCGCAGCCGGTGGCCGGGGTGAACGTCGAGACGCCCGAGACTGCCGCTCCCGGGGAGCCGGTGACCATCAAGGCCGCCGTTGTGGACCCGAGCAACACGGCGCTGGATGCTGTCGTTCCGGTGAAGGTCGAGATCCTTGACCCGCACGGTCGGCCTGCGGAAATGTCGGGCTACTACGGGGCGAAGGATGGCGTGGTGGAGATCGGGGCAGTCATTGCGGCCAATGACGTGCCAGGACTCTGGCGCGTGCATGTGACGGAGTTGGCGTCAGGCATTGAGGCGGACGGGTACTTCCGCGTGCAGACAACGGCGGCGGAGGGGTAATGGAACGCATTGGGCAAAGGCACCGGGTTCGAGTGCGGGGCGAACCCGGATGCCAGTCCCCATATGCGCCGACGGCGCCGAACGGGGCGATCAGCACCAGTTCACCCTCGGTCCTCAGTCGGTGTGGAAGACTTCCTCCATTGGCGCCCACCATTCACCCTCGGCTCGGGTCGGCACCGGGTCCTGGCATGGCATGCAAAGGTCCCACCACTTCTGGGTGATCGGGTCTGCGGCCATCCTTGCCATGTCTGCCTCATAGTCTTCGCCCACGTACTCGAAATAACTGAACAGCAGGCCGTCGCGATAGTAGATGGAGTAGTTGCGGATATTGCAGTCGTGGATCATGGCCAGCACATCAGGCCAGACTGCTGCGTGCAGCTTCTTGTACTCCTCGAGCTTCTCAGGCCGAACCCCGATCACCATTCCGTACCGTGTCATGAGCGCGCTCCCTTTCGTCAGCCGGGCAGGTATTGGGCAGATACAGGGGAATTCCCCGCGCGACACGTCATTCCTGCCGTCCGCTGCATATCGGCCGAAAGAGGTGCCATCGTGCCCCTTGCCTGTCTGCCTATCGTCCTCATGCTGTCCGTCCTACCAGTGACCGCTGATGCCGAGGGACCCGAAATCGTGACCACCGAGGGCGTGACGCGCATTCGCCTGCTGCCTCCCGGTCCTGGCAATCCCCGCAACTCCGAGGGCGACTTTATCCGCCTCAAGGACGGGCGCATCCTTTTCATCTATACCCACTTCTACGGCGGCGGTGGGGACCACTCAAAGGCGTTCCTGGCCTCCCGGGTCTCGTCGGACGATGGGCGGACCTGGTCCTCCGAGGACATGATCGTCGTCCCCAACGAGGGCCGGATGAACATCATGTCCGTCTCCCTCCTGCGCCTCCAGGATGGCAGGATTGCACTCCTGTATCTGCGCAAGGATGACCTGGATGACTGCCGCCCGCGGCTGCGGTTCTCCTCGGATGAGGGCGCGACGTGGTCCGAACCGACCCTCTGTATCCCCGAGAAGGGCTATTACGTGGTGAACAACGGCCGTCTGGTGCAGCTGAGCAGCGGTCGACTGGTGATTCCCGCCGCGCTCCACTGCGTGCCTGGAACGCCGTGGACCGGCCGCGGAGTGGCGATGTGCTATCTGTCGGACGACCTGGGCATGACCTGGTACCGCAGTGATTCCGAGCTTCAGGCGCCGCCGAAAAGCGGCACGGGTCTCCAGGAGCCTGCCGTGGTTGAGCTCAAGGACGGGCGCCTGATGATGCTCAGCCGCACCGATCAGGGGAGCCAGTTCCGGTCCTACTCGTCGGATGGCGGCATCACCTGGTCCCCCGCGGAGCCCTCGAACATCATCTCTCCGGTCTCGCCCTGCAGCATCGAGCGCATGCCCTCTACGGGCGACCTGGTGCTGGTCTGGAACGATCACTCCGACGTTGCGGACGCATACCGGGGCAAGCGCACGCCGCTGCATGTCGCCATCTCGCGCGATGAGGGCCAGACCTGGGAGCAGCGCAAGACCATTGAGGACGATCCGGCGGGGTGGTACTGCTACACGGCCATCGATTTCGCGCCGGACGCGGTGCTGCTGGGCTACTGCGCCGGGAACCCGAAAGTGGGGCACCTGAACTTGACGGCCATCACCCGGGTGGACACCGACTGGCTGTACGGGCCGGGAGAGTGAAGTGATCGGATCGTCGCGGGCGTGCGGCGTGCATCCGACTGCGCCTGCTGGCCCGATTTGAGCGGCTTTGACATCTGACCGACGGCGTGGTATAGTGTCGTTGGGCTTGTGGTGACTCGCAAGCTTGACGTATGCACGACTAAGGTACCTGGTGTGCGATTGTCCAGCTCGGCAGATCCATCTCTGCCAGTTCTGGTCGCGGCGGGGGTTCCTGGTCGAAACTGGCGAATGGAGGTGTATCTGTTTTGCCTA
>JAGPGE010000100.1 GCA_018056145.1 Armatimonadota bacterium | reverse complement strand
GGATCTTGAGAATCCCCTGGCTGCCGTGCAGATGGGCCTGATCTACGTGAACCCGGAGGGGCCCAACGGCGTACCGGATGCGCTCGCTTCCGCCCGAGACGTTCGGGAGACCTTCGCGCGCATGGCCATGAACGACGAGGAGACCGTTGCCCTGATCGCCGGCGGCCACACCTTCGGAAAATGCCACGGCGCGGCGCCCGCGACCCATGTCGGTCCCGAACCGGAAGGCGCCCCAATAGAGCAGCAGGGCCTCGGCTGGAAGAGCAGTTTCGGGAGCGGCAAGGGCGGAGATACGATCAGCAGCGGCCTCGAAGGGTCCTGGACGCCCAGGCCGACCCAGTGGGATATGGGCTACTTCGACATGCTCTTCAACTACGACTGGAATCTGGTCAAAAGCCCGGCAGGCGCCTGGCAGTGGGTCCCGGTCAATCCGGATGAGGAGCATCTCGCGCCCGCCGCCCACGATCCGTCGAAAAAGGTCACCACCATCATGTCCACGGCGGACCTCGCATTGCGGATGGACCCCGTGTACAACAAGATCGCCAAGCGGTTCCGCGACAACCCCGAGGAGTTCGCGGATGCCTTCGCCCGGGCCTGGTTCAAGCTGACCCACCGCGACATGGGCCCGCGCTCGCGCTATCTCGGACCCGAAGTCCCCGAGGAAGAGCTCATTTGGCAGGACCCCATTCCGGAAGTCGACCATGAGCTGATCGACGACGCGGACATCGCGGCGCTCAAGGCGAGAATCCTCGCCTCGGGTCTTTCGGTCTCACAGCTGGTCTCCACCGCATGGGCTTCGGCATCCACCTTCCGCGGTTCCGACAAGCGCGGTGGCGCCAACGGAGCGCGCATTCGTCTCGCGCCCCAGAAGGACTGGGAAGTCAACCAGCCGGCCCAGCTGCAGACTGTGCTGGAGACCCTCGAGGGCATCCAGAACGAGTTCAACACCGGACGGTCAGACGGCAAGAAGGTCTCACTCGCGGACCTCATCGTCCTGGGGGGATGCGCGGGCGTGGAACAGGCCGCGAGGAACGCAGGTCAAGAGGTGATCGTCCCCTTCTCGCCGGGCCGCATGGACGCGTCGGATGAGCAGACTGACGCTGAGTCGTTCTCCGTGCTCGAACCGGTTGCCGACGGGTTCCGCAACTACCTCAAAGCGAAGTTCTCCGTGGCCTCGGAGCATCTGCTGGTTGACAAGGCGCAGCTCTTGACACTCACCGCTCCCGAGATGACCGTGCTCATCGGCGGTCTGCGGGTCCTTGGCGCCAACTCCGGCGGGTCCCAGCACGGTGTCTTCACCGACCGCCCGGAGACTCTCACGAACGACTTCTTCGTGAACCTTCTCGACATGAGCACGGAATGGAAGCCGACTTCGGAGGATGCAGAGCTGTTCGAGGGGCATGACCGCGCCACTGGAGAACCCAGATGGACCGGCACCCGTGTCGACCTGATCTTCGGCTCGAACTCACAGCTGCGGGCTCTCGCGGAGGTCTACGCCTGCGCGGATTCTCAGGAGAAGTTCCTGCAGGACTTCGTGGCGGCGTGGAACAAGGTCATGAATCTCGACCGCTTCGATCTCGCCTGACGTGTGACGAGGCAGGAGACCACGGTCCGCCGGACGCTGCACCCTGACAGACAACCGAGATGTGCGCCGGGGCGGTCCTGAACACCGCCCCGGCACGTTGCATATGCTCCGCGGGTGCCCCGTAACTCCGGTTCAGTTGGCCGTTACCCGGTACAGATGCACCGCGTAGGGCTCGAAGGCATCCTCGAACGCGCCGTCCACAACCTCGATGGTGCGACCCTCGCCGATCACTTCCGCCACCTTGCCGGCGTCACCGACCGCGAAGCGAGCCGTCGTCGCCTCGTTTCGCATGCTCACGGCGAAGACATAGGTCGCGCCTTCGTGGTGCTTGACCATCGCGTCCACGGGCACATTAGGGTTCGCGGAATCCGCTGAGACGGCGCCCTCGATCGTCGGGCTGTTGAGCACTGGCGCGAGTTCGCGGATCTGCTGGTTGATGGCCGTGACCGCCGCGAGCATCTCGGGGTCCTCGAGCAGCGCCCATTCGCAGAATGTCGGCTGGAACTGGTGGACGAAGTAGATCAGCCCGGTTGAACCATGGATCAGCGCCATCCAGACCTCTGCCTTCACCTGTTCCGGGCTCGCCTTCCCCTCCCCGCTGATATTGGTGCATTCGATGCAGTTCCAGATGATCTTCTTGCCGCCGGTCCAGTTCACCAGCCGGTCCACACCCTTCGGCACAAGCCACAGCCTGTCCACCCCGTCCTCTCCCCCACTGGCAACCGGGTAGATGTCGAAGGAGATGATGTCGCCGCCCTTGACGTAGGTCTCGTAGTCGCTGAGTTTGGCCCCGCTGCCGCGCCCATGCCACCGGTCATTGGCCACGCCCTGCCCGAGGTTCAGCAGCACCGGCCGCGTGGGATCGGCAGCCGCGATGCGGTGGTAATCCCCCACGATCCGCTCCGGTGGCACGCAGGGCCCCCAGGTGCGCTCGCCCGTGGCCGGGTCGATCACCGGCTGCGCATTGTCCGGTTCGTCCCCGTGCATCCAGCCAACGATGGTCGGGGAATCAAGGTGCGCCATGCCCACCTCGTTCTGGTCGCAGATCACCTGCATCCCCGCCGCTTCCAGGTCCGCAAGCTGCTTCTCGGTCGGCCCCTTCCACAAGGCGACATAGAGGTTGATCCCGGCGGCCTTGTACCGCGCCGCGTTCTGAGGACCCTGCAGCCACACCGCGATCGGGAAGTAGCCCGGGTCAGCGGGAGGACCGTTCTCCCACTGGGCGTAGGCGCCCGTCCGCGCTTCATCCGCGGTTCCGCGACACGCCAGACACCCAAGCAACGCCATCGCGCACGCCAGTGCAAGAACGCAGTGAAGATTGGCTTCGTGAAGCATGCCGTCACCCCTCATCTATTGAGCGATCCTGGTTCACTGTTCGCCCGTAACGCCGGGGGGACCTCCGGTCTGGGGATCGTGCGGCGTCGAGGAGAGCTGACGAGAGTCCAATCTGGCAGTTCGGCATCTTGTTGGCACCAAACCCGACGCTCCCTCCAGCCGAGGGGTTTCAGAGAACAGGGCCGGAACGCCTGGAGATGGCGCGCAGAGTGGACTGAACGAGAAGGTGTGGCTTCTGCGCTGTCCGGACTGGCTCCCCGGCCAGAGCGCCACAGGGGAAGGATTGCCCGTGCGAACGGAGAAGCCCTGTCCGAACAGCGAGGCGACTATGCCCGTCAGCGACTCCCACGTGCAGTATTCGACCATGGCAGCAACAGGAAGAACCAATGCGACGTGAAGCTATCTCTAACAGACGGCAGAGCCTCACTCTCGGTGAGATGATCTGTCTCCACAGTGTGATGCTTGCCGCTATTGTCGCCATTCTACAAGCGGGCGATGCCGTCGGTGCTCCTGCCCGGGAGACGCAGGCGGCCTTCGAAGATGGTGAGCGAATGGTTCAGATGCGATCTGCTGGCAGGTGTGCGTGGACCCCGATTTGTCTGAGCGCAAACTGCATGTCGATTGCGACGGGCCAACCGTCGCTGGTGCTGATGTCGAGTGGCTCCACGCACATCCCGGTGTGGTCGCTTTCGGGAGACACGGCGGGGCAGTCTGTCGCCGGGCTCGTGAGCGGCCTCCCCGGCGGGTGTGGGGCCGTAAAGGTCGAGATCGTCGTGACCACGACGGATGCATCGACGAGCCCCGACTACGAAGACGTCTACCGGTGCCACCTTTCGCAACTGGCAGAGGGGGAGCTGTTCACGTCCCGATATGTGCTGGGTCCCCCCGTGCGAACCGCGCTTCCCGCCGGACCGTTCTGCACGCGGACCATCCTCCTGGAGCCCTACTACGAAGTGGAGCCGGCGGCTCCCCTGTGGGTACGCATTCAGCGGGAACCGACGGACCCCGCCGACACCTTCACCCAGCCCACTGGCCTGGCAATGGTTAAGGTAACGCCCCTGGAGGCCCTTGGGAAGCCGCATGTCGTGCAGGACGTGAGCGGGTACAACTCCTGGCCGATGATCCAGGCCATCGGGAACAAGCTGGTCTGCGTATACAGCCGGGGCACGGCGCACACCATCAATGAAGACGTTCGAGCTGTGTACGCGCGGACATCCACGGACAACGGCCAAACATGGACGGGGGAGACGGTTGTCGCCAACACGCCGGGCTACGGCGAGGTCACCGTCGGGAAGGGGCTGGATTCCACGGGGGCCATGCTCTTGTGGGTGCGGCGAGTCGGGAAAGACTGGAACCACGACCTGTACCGCTCCACGGATGGCGTGACGTTCACGCTCGTGGCGACGCCGAAGCTCGCGGTGACGCCCATGCAGATCACCGACGTCTTCTCGGTCCCCACGGTCGGGCTCATGGCACTGTGGTTCGCAGGGCAGTACGATGACACCCCGAGTCACTCCTGGGGCACGCTGACCAGCAGTGACAACGGCGCCACCTGGACCCAGACCACCGTCGAGTCCGAACTGCCCAAGTCCGAGTGGCCGACCGAGCCATCCGCTGTCTATCTCGGCGATGGCAGGATTCTCGTGATCGCACGGACCGAAGAGGGAAGCGTCTATACGACGCGCTCCCAATTCCAGATGGTCTCGACCGACTACGGGGCGACCTGGACGCGCTCGAAGACAAACATCGGCGATGTCACTGCTTCCACACCGAGTCTCATCCTCGACCCCGCGACCGGCCTGCTGAGCAACTACTACTACCAGCGTGGCCACGGTGTCCTTTGGCGTCGCGTCGTCGATCCAGACATCGTGTTCGACAACCCACTCGACTGGCCTCCGCCCGAGCCCGTGGCCACAGGCAGCCGGGTGACGTTCGACGCGGGCAATGTGAACGCAACTGCCATCGGGGGCACACACTACCTGGCTTTCTACTCCGGCAAGGGTGCAGACACGGCGGTTATGTTATCTGCAGTTCCGGCGCCGTTGCCGTGAACACATGGCATCTAGCAGAAAGCCCTTCTGCCGGCTTATCAGCCTGACAGAAGGGCCTTTGAGTAACGTATGGCGGGGCTGACGGGACTTGAACCCGCGACCTCCGGCTTGACAGGCCGGCACTCTAAACCGACTGAGCTACAGCCCCAGAAACAAAAAACGCCCGCAGCATCGCGCGCGAGTGTTACTCTACCATCGGGCCCGAAATCTGTCAAGCACCAATATGAACCACATCCGCTGCGCATGACTCAGCGGCGAGTACCAGCGCCTCAATGATGCCTCAAGAGCCGTATGAGACATCAATGTGACCACAGAACCGAGGCAAACCCATGAACCACGGCTGCGCTCCCAAAAGCAGACGGAGCGCCCTCGCCGATGCGAAGCCTGCCATGTCAGCGACCCCACAACCGTACACTTCTACTTCGCGCTAACCGGACACTGTCGCGTCACGCGTACACCCGCGCACCGCCCACCTCCGCGGTTGACGCAGATGCCCGTCTCCGGTACTCTTGTGGGCCGGCTCAAACACAATGGGGCGCTCCGCGGCGCCCTTTTCGTATGGAGATGGACGGATGGCTCTCCGCTGGCCCATTGGCCGCCCCGTGGAAGATCTGGACACACCCGCGCTGGTGCTGGACATCGACATCGCCCAGCGTAACATCGACCGCATGGCCGACTTCTTCGCGGGAAAGCACTGTAAGCTGCGCCCGCATTTCAAGAACCACAAGTGCCCGCAACTCATGAAGCGCCAGTTGGTGCGCGAGGCCGTGGGCGTCACGTGCGCCAAGGTGGGCGAGGCCGAAGTCTGCGTGCGCCGCGGCATGATGGATGTGCTCATCGCCAACCAGGTTGTAGGCGCGCGGAAGATCGAGCGGCTGCTGAATCTCATCGACCCCGCGCTGGTGCGCGTCGCGGTGGATGATGCGGACAATTGCCGCGAAATCTCCCGGATGGCCGAAGCCGCGGGCAAGCAGGTGGGTGTGCTGGTCGAGGTGGAGATCGGGATGAAGCGCTGCGGCGTCATGCCCGGCGAACCCACGCTGGAACTGGCGCGGCTCATCGAGAGTCTGCCCGGCGTGCGCTTCGATGGGCTGCAGGGCTTCGAAGGGCATTCGGTGCTCATGGTGGACGACAACGAGCGGAATTCGGTGACAGGAAGCTCCATCGGGCTCATGGTGGAGACGAGGCGGCTCATTGAGGCTGCAGGCATCCCGGTTGCCATCGTCAGCGGCGGCGGAACGGGCACCTACGACCTCACCGGGACCATGCCTGGGGTGGATGAACTGCAGGCCGGGACCTATGTGACCATGGACTGGCGCTACAAGGACACGCGGCCCGAGTTCGAGCTCGCGCTGTCGGTTCTGGCGACCTGCATCAGCGCGAAGGAGCCCAACCGAGCGGTGTTGGATGTGGGCGTCAAAGGCGTCGGCGCGGAGTTCGGCCCGCCGCGTGTCATGGGACGCCCCGATATCGAGATCACGTTCTTCCTGTCCGAAGAGCACGGGTTCCTCAATGTTCACGGCGAACCCCTGCGGGTCGGGCAGAAGGTACACCTGCTGCCCTCCCACGCCTGCACCACCTGCAATCTGCACCGGCGCATGTTCGTGTGCAGCGAAGGCCGCGTGGTTGACGTCTGGCCCATCGAGGGCTCAGGCAAGCTGCAGTGATTCCGTGCGACTCACGCGTGGGTCGCCTTGACGCGGAGGCGTTCATGTCTGCTTTCGACCTTACCGGACGCAGAGCCGTGGTGACCGGAGGTTCCCGTGGCATCGGGCGGGGGCTGGCAATCGGGCTGGCACAGGCCGGCGCCGACGTGGCTATCGTGTTCCGCACCGCGGGAGCTGCGGCGGACGAAGTCGTCGCCGAGATCCAGGCCCTTGGCCGCGAGGCGCGGGCGTTCCAGTATGACCTGTCCAGACCGGAGGGGCTGGCCGACCTGGCCGCCACCCTCTGGGCGGACTTCGGCGAGATCGACATATTGGTGAACAACGCGGGAGTCGCTAGCCTGGAGCCCTTCGACCGGGTAAGCCTGGACAGCTGGAACTTGACCTTCGCGGTGAACGTGACGGCCCCGTTCTTCCTGGCCCAGCAGGTCGCGGCGCGGATGATCAAGCGCGGTAGGGGCGGGCGGATCATCAACATCTCGTCCACCAACGGCTACCAGGCGGAAGCGCACCTGGCGCCGTACAACGCCTCCAAGGGCGCGCTGGAGATGATGACCCGGTCACTGGCAATCGAGCTTGCGCCCCACGAGATCACGGTGAACTCCGTGGCGCCGGGGCTGATCGAGACGGAGATCGGGGACGACTTCGAGGTCGCTGACGGCTTCTGGGAGTACCTGCTGGAGCACATTCCGCTGGGTCGCCTGGGCAAGCCCGCGGATTGCTCCGGCGCGGTTGTTCTCCTGGCCAGCGAGGCCGGCGCGTACATCACCGGCCAGTGCATTACCGTCGATGGCGGCATCCTCTGCGAGCAGATTCCGCGGCTGAGGTTCGGCGCGCCGCCGTCTGCTTAGCGGCTCCGGCACCCCGGAAGGCAGCCCTGATGATCACGCTTGTCGCAACATGCGCCTTTGGCCTCGAGGCACTTGTGGCCGATGAGCTTCGGGCTCTCGGCTACGCGGACCTGCGCGTGGACCGGGGGAAGGTCACCTGGTCCACCGATCCGCTGGCCATCTGCCGGGCGAACCTGTGGCTGCGCTGCGCGGACCGCGTCCTGCTGGAACTGGGCTCTTTCCGCGCCACGACCTTCGACGAACTCTTCGACCAGACCACCGCCCTGCCATGGAGCGACTGGATCCCCGCGGATGCCCAATTCCCCGTGATCGGCAAGTCAGTCAAGTCCACGCTCTCCAGCGTCCCTGCGTGCCAGAGCATCGTGAAGAAGGCGATTGTTAACGCGCTCCAGCGCGGACACGGCGTGGGCACGCTCCCCGAGACCGGCCCGCGCCACCGGATCCAGGTTGCGCTGCTCAATGAGGTGGTGTCACTCACCCTGGACACCAGCGGGGACGGCCTGCACAAGCGCGGCTACCGCGACCTGTCGGCGCCCGCGCCTCTGCGCGAGACCCTTGCGGCGGCAATGGTCACCCTCAGCCACTGGCAGCCTGACTTCATCCTGGCCGACCCCTGCTGCGGGTCGGGCACCATCCCCATTGAGGCCGCGATGATCGGGCGCAAGATCGCGCCAGGCACGCTGCGCACCTTCGATGCGTTCCGCTGGCCTGCCATCCCCCGCGAACTGTGGGGCAACGCGCTGGACGAGGCTGACGAACTCGCCCTGCACAACCGCAAGCTGCGCATCTGGGGCAGCGACATCTCCCCCGAGGCGATCCGGCTGGCCGAGCATCACGCCGACCGCGCCGGGTTCGGCGGCGAGATCGAGTTCATCCAGCGTCCGCTCGCCGAGTTCCGGACCCATCACAAGTATGGGTACCTGATCTGCAACCCGCCGTACGGAGAGCGTCTGGGGGATGTCCAGCAGGCCGAGGAACTCTACGCGCAACTGAAGGGCGTGCTGGATGGTCTGCGCGACTGGTCAATGTTCGTGCTCACGCCCCATGCTGAACTGGAGCGCATCGTGGGAAGACAGGCGACCCACCGCCGGCGCCTGTACAACGGGCGCATCAAGTGCATCTATTACCAGTTCTTCGGCCCGAAACCGCCCGGCACGGGCGACTAGACCCCGACCGTCGGTGCCAGGCTTGACTCCAGCCGCGGGGTGTCGGCGCCGTCCAGCCGACGGGGCCCCGCGGGACGGTCACGGGTGGCGCGCTCTGGAGGCCACCGCCTGCTGTCACCATGTCGGGCCTCGTGACGTTTCCCGCGCTCCGTGGGGCCCTGTGCGCTGGATGACGCGCGCACTCCACGGCTGGCGGGGAGTGCATTTCGCCTACCTTCGAGGAATGCACCCGTCTGCCGGGGAACCACGGCTCGAACCGGGTCGAAAGACGAGCGGTCCGCCGAATGCGTCCGAAGACGAAGGCGGCGCACCTCAACACAGGTGCGCCGCTCTTGCCTCTGCGAAAAGCGTGGCCACGTCAGGACACAGCCGCCGTGCGGTTGCGCATCATGTACTCCCGCGCCTGGTACATGAAGGCCTCAAGACGAGTGCGGGCGGTAGACTGCTCGAAGCCGTCGTAGACCATGTTCAGGAACGGGATCTCGTTCTCGTCTTCGCGGACGCGCTTCATCAGGGCTTCCGAGATGGTGCCCGGCATGCAGGTGAAGGGCATCACCGCAACCACCCCGCTGAGGCCCTTTCGCGCGAAGTCCACGGCCTTGCCCACGGTCATGATCGCCTCACCCTCGAAACTGCGGTGCACGTAGGGCTCGGCCATTGTCAGGACTTCTTCGGTAGGCGGCTCGTAGGCATTGCGCAACAGCCCGTCGAAGGCGGCGATCAGTTGGTGCTCGTCGGAGACCATCACCCGATCCATGAGCCAATTCTTGAGCCGCAGCCGCAGGTTGCCGGCGAGCTTCGCCCGCATGTCGCGCCGGTAGTTGCGGTACAGGAACCACTCGTAGATCGGCGATGCCCAGACCTCCCCGCCCAGTTCCTCGATCTTGCGCACCAGGTCCTCGTTGCTGAAGGCGTTGGCGCGGATGTAGAACTCTCCCACGAGCCCGATGATCGGGCGCTCCTGCGACCGGTCGATCTCAACCGCTGCGAACCGGTCACGTGACCGCCTCAGAGCGGCAAGGAGATCACCGTTGCTGGCGATAGCACCCGTCACATCCTCGAGCGAGACCTGGTGGGCGGCATCGGTCGCACCGGGCCGCACCTCGTACGGGCGCATCTCCATCAGCGCCTTATCCAGCAGGTCCACGGCCACCATACCCCGCCAGGCAAGCCGAAGGAACTTGCGTCCCACGACTCCCAGGTCGTCAAAGAAGCCGCTGGCCTGGTTGGGCGCGTAGAGCGGGACGTCGGTGTAGCCCAGGTCGTCCAGCACCATGCGCTGCAGGGCGTTGTACTGTCCGAAGCGGCAGGGGCCGCCGGAGCCGCCCATGAAGAAGGCGGCGGTGTCCCGGTCGAAGTCTGGGCGCATAACCTCGCGCACCATGTCGCCAGTGGTGACAATGCAGGGGAAGCACTCCTTGCCGGAGGTATACTTGCGGCCCCACATAAGGGTCTCATCATCCGGCGGGTCCAGGACGCGCGCGGGCATGCCGCAGGCCCGGAAAGCGGCTGCCACCGCGTACGCATGGCTGCTCATGTTGGGGATGAGCATCTCGCGCTGCGACCCGGTTGCGATGCTCAAAGGCCGGAAGGTCCGCCCCTTCTCAAAGGCCTGCCCCTTCGTGGACTCAAGGCTGTCCAGGAAGGCCTCGCAACGGGTGATCATCCCGGCGTCGGCGCTGTGCTCATCCACTTCGATCATCAGCACGGGTTCGCTTCCGAGGCGCTCCTCGAAGTACCGCATGATGAAGGAGTCCGGCCCGCAACTGAAGTTCGTCAGGTACAGCGCGTGCAGTTTCGGGTTGTGCGAGATGACCTCGGCGGCGGCGAGGATACGCTGGCCATACCGCCAGTACATGTTGAACCAGTCGCCGGGCAACTCCACCTTGTCCAGCGGGAGAAAGTCCAGGGGGATCGCCAGTACACCCATGTGCCGCAGCTTCTGGGGGATCTCCAGGTTCGATCCCGGATCGCACCCATTGTACGCGCGGCTGACGACAACGATTGATGGCCGATCCTCGGGCAGGTTGTCCAACACTTGCTTTCCGCGGACCTGGAGCAACTGAGAGAACCGCCGCTGAGCAGCGATTCCCGCATCCACAGCGCGCCGGGCATCGGCTTCCGTCTTCCCCAATTCCCTGGCGATCGGAGTCATCGCCGGCACAAGCTGGCGCGACCCGTGCTCCAGGTAGAAGACGGGGCGTAGCGGCTTCACGCCATGCGCTTCGATGTCCACCGCCGAATAGACGGTATACGGAAAGCTCTGCCCGTACGGACAGACGAAGGAGTCGGTCATGCTCTTGTCCAGCTTGGGCAGGTTGATGACGCTGGGCAGGAAGATGTAATCGATGTCCTTGTCCAGCAGGTCCAGGACGTGCCCCAGTGCCACCTTTACAGGGAAGCAGGTCTCGACCACCGACTTCTCCGCGCCCTCGTGAATGATGCTCTTGTTGGTGGGGTCGGACAATACCACCTTGCACCCGAGTTCCGTGAGCATCGCGTGCCACATCGGGAACAGTTCGTGGAACATCAACGCCCGCGGAACGCCGACGCGGGGCGCATTCTCCGGGAGTTCCGCGCGCGGCTGGTAAGCGGTGAGCAGCATCTGCTCGCGCTCGGCGAACAGGTCAGGAAGGTCGATATCGGTCCGCCGTGAGCGATCGACATCGTACTTCTCACACCGGCTGCCGTAGAAGAGGGGCTTCTCCCCCTCAACGGTGACCTTGTTGATCTCGCAGCGGTTCGCGCATTCACGGCATTCGAAGGACTGGATGGTGTACTTGCGCTCGCTGAGGTCAAAGCCTTTGAAGCGGCTGCCCTTGCCCTGGTCTTCCTCTCGGGCAATGAGGGCGCATCCCAGCGCTCCGGTAACCTCATTGTGTGCGGGGACGGTGATCGTCTTGCCGGTGACCATGCCGAAGGCGGCCACCACGGCGCGGTTAAAGGCGGTGCCGCCCTGGAAGAAAATGCGCTCGCCAACA
>JAGPGE010000825.1 GCA_018056145.1 Armatimonadota bacterium | reverse complement strand
ATACGTGCAGGCCGCCCTGAACGCCACGGACCCGGAAGTCGCCCGGCCAGTATCCGTCACCATGGTCGCCCCCGAGGGCACCACTTCCGTACGCCTGTACCTGTACACACACGCCGCGCCCACTCCCGCCGTTGTGATCGACGAGGTGACGCTCGTGTCTGGCGCCGAAGCCCCCGCCGGTCCTGCCCCGATCCCGGACCCGGTTCCGCCGGTGTATGAGACCCTCAAGGACCTGCACCTGGAAACGCCTGTCGCCCGCGGGGGGCAGTCCTCCTGCGCTATCATCGTGCCAGAGACCGGCGAGTACGCGGCTGCTGCACGCGCGGTACAGGACGCCGTCCGCGAGCTTACTGGCGCATCTCTGCCCGTGCTTTCCGACGCCGCCCCCGAGGCGGCCTTTCCCCTGAGGGGACACGCGATCCTGTTTGGAAACCGCTCCACGAACCGCGTCATAAGCGATCTGTATGACCGCTTCTACTGCCTGACCGACCTGAAATACCCCGGCGATGGCGGCTATGAGCTGCGCACCGTGCATAACCCCTCGGGCAATGGGATGAACGCGGTGATCGTGGGCGGGAGCAACGCCGCGGGTGTGAATGCCGCCGCGGAGGCCCTGGTCGCGCGCCTGAAGGCGGCGCATCAGGGCGGCGGGGACCTGTCACTGGGCTGGACGCTGGACGTGCGTCTGCCGGAGGGGACGCAGATTCCCGATGACATCAAGGCGGCGCCGATCTGGGAAGCCTCGCGGGGATACGGCAATACCGGGTATTTCGGCTGGAACAGCATCAGCAAGCGCATGGCGCTGTATGCGATGACCGGCGACCCCTTCCATGCGCGGGAGGTCGTACGGCTGTCTTTCCCGGACGCCCAGGCGCTAGTGGAGATCGACCGTCTGGACCAGGAACTGATCGAGAACAAGGAGGACCCGCTGGCCGGACCGTATCATTACGGCGGGCACTTCATGGTTCTCCTGTGGGACCTCATCGAAGAGAGCCCGGTGTTCAGCGACGCGGAGCGGCTGAAGATCACCAACGCCTTCAGCCGACAACTCAGGCACCGAGTGAGCGAGGGCATCTACTCGCGCACCGAGCCCCCCGCGTGTGTGGGTGACCGGCACGGCGACTGGGCGGCGGTGTCCCTGTACTGCCTGGGCCGGTACTTCCAGAAGGACTACCCGGGTCCGATCTGGGACCGGTGCATTGAGGCCGCACGCCAGTATTTCTCGCCCCTCGAGAGGCATGACTGGCTGGCCGCGAACAACGATCACCTCTTCTGGTACAACACCTACTACGAACCGATCCTGAGCTACATGCTCCTGAGCGGCGACCGTCGCGGGTTGGAGTCAGGACAGCTTCAGAAGGCCCTGCGCACCCAGGACGTTCTGTACACAGGCCTGACGCCGGACCCGTACCTGAACACCGCATCGCTTGCATGGCTCACGAAGACGGCGTATCTCACGAGTGACGGGCGCTGGCTATTCTACCTGAACCGGACCGGGCTAGACACGGACGTGTTCCGCCTGGGGCAGTCCTTCTGGCCGGGACCCGAACTGGCGCCCCGTGAGCCGGACGAGCTGCTGAACCGTTGGACCATCCAGACCATGCCCCAGCCCATGTGGGCCAACCGGCACAGCGGGATTCCGCTGGAGCAGTCCTTCCTGTGGGGGAGCTTCCGCACCGCCCTGGACGCATCGGGCGACCTCATCATGCTCGACGGGTTCAACGGCGGCGGCCGCAATCCATACCACACATTCGCGCTGCTGGAGCACCGTCTGGGCGGCCTGCGCACTTTCACCGGCTACCACAACCAGGTCCTCACCAGCGCCGACGGCATGGTGGAGCCGGTTGTGGCCATGGACTGCGCGCTCTTGCATGCCGGTGTCATGGGCGATGTTGCCCTTGCGGTCACCCAGACCCCGCGCACCCCATACTGCACCTGGACCCGAGGGATCGTGCAGAAGACCGGACAGTGGGCGCTGTTCATTGATGACCTGGCGTTCCGAACTGACACGGAGAACATGGAAGTGCGCACCAGTTGGGAGCCGGTGGGCGGCGTGTGGTCAGCGCAGGATGGGGCATTGCGCTTCAAAGGCGGCGGAAAGCGCGAACTGCCCTCGGGCTGGCTGGATTTTCCAGCCCTGCGCAGCGAATATCGGAGTCTGCCCCCTGGAACCGAGGGCACCTCGCGGCTTGACAGCATCGACATCGTGCTGCTCAAGGCGAAGCAGCTCGGCCACTGGCTGGAAGTGGACTTCGAGCTTGCCGAACCGGTGACAGGCACGCTGTTCGCCGACCTGCTCAACTACCAGGATCGCGGACACGTGAGTCTATCGCTGGATGGGGAGGTCCGGGTGGCCGACTACAACCACTTCGCGCCGGGAGTTCAGGATGCCCGGGTCCCGCTTGGGCGTTTCTCGCTGGCTGCGGGAAAGCACACGGTGCGGGTGGAAGTGACCGGCGCGGAGCCGCGATCCTCCGGGCTGTACGTGGGCTTCAAGGGCCTGCGCATACGTCCCGACGGCGCGCCCGATGTGTCTGAAGCGATGACCTGCGAACTGCACCCCTCATGGACCGGGCAAGTCATTCCGGGCGGCGTCACGGAGATGGTCTGGCGCGGCCCGGAATGACTTGCCCGGTCCATGAG
>JAGPGE010000824.1 GCA_018056145.1 Armatimonadota bacterium | reverse complement strand
GGACCACCACCGCGACCAGAAGCTTGAAGGCCTGGGTCAGCCGCGGCGCGTGAGCGCTGTACCCGCGTCTCTCGAGGAGAATGAACCCAACCCCGGCTCCGAGCAGGACTCCGGCGGCGCGCACGCAGGCCTCGATGCCCTGTCCGGCAATGTACATCAAGCCGGACGCGGCGATCACCAGTACCACGGAGTTCGCGAACTCCAACTTCCGTCCCGACGCCTTCCAGGCGCCGAGAACGAAGAGGTAGGCGAGCAGAATCAGCCCCCCGATGATCAGCCCCCCGAGCACGTCGATCGGCCAGTGGACCCCAAGCCACAGGCGCGAGAAGGCGATCCCGGCGATGAGCAGCAGGGCGGCGATGCGCCCGGCGGAAGAACCAATGCGCAAGGCGACGAACCCCCAGACCACCGCGGCGTTCTGGGCGTGGCCGCTTGGAAATGACGGGCCACCCCCGCTTTCAGGGTACAGGGGAGTGATCTGCTCCGGGTATTGCTCGAAGGGCCGGACCGTGCCGATCGCCTGCTTGATGAGGCCGTTGCTGAAGGAGGTCGCGAGAAACAGGACAACCAGATGGAAACCGATGCGGTGGCCGACGCACAGGTACGCGAAGGCCAGCAATGCCATGTATGCCTCTTCCGAGCCCAGGGCCGACAGACCGATGAACAGGTTGTCCAGGAACGGGACCCGCAGGCTCTGCAACCATACCAGGAAGTCCAGGCTTGACATGGCTTGCCCTTCTGTCTGAAACTCAGATACCTGTCGGAAGAAGGATTCGCCGCGGGCGGAGCCGCACCTGCCGGCAGCGAACCAACCGGGGGAGCACACTGATGGGGCTCACGAAAGACCAGATTCTGGCCGATCTGAGGGCACTCGGTGTCACCGAGGGCATGGTGCTCATGGCTCACTCGTCCCTGTCCGCACTGGGACGGGTTGACGGCGGCGCCGAGGCTGTCATCGAGGCGCTGGCGGAGGCCGTGGGGCCAACCGGGACCCTCTGCATGCCCGCGATGTCAGGCGATCAGCCCTTCCGGGTGGAGTCATCACCCTCCAATGTGGGCAAGGTCACCGAACGGTTCCGCTCGTGGCCCGGGGTGAAGCGCAGCATCCACCCGACCCACTCGGTCTGCTGCCTTGGGCCGAAGGCCGACGAGATTCTGGCCGGCCACATTGACCAGCCTACCGCGCTCGGGCCGGACTGTCCCTGGGCGCGCATCGCGAGGATGGACGACGGCTACATTTTGCTCCTTGGTTGCGACCAGGACCGCTGCACACTTCTGCATTGCGCCGAAGAAGCCGTGGATGCGCCGTACCTGAGCACCATCAGCCGGGACTACGTCGATGAGTCGGGCGAAGTGCAGACGAAGATCCTGCACAAGTTCCCCGGGCCGCACCGGGACTTCATCGGTCTGAACCCCGTTCTGCGCCGCGCGGGAGTGCTCAAGACCGGGAAAGTCGGCCGTGCGCTCTCCACGCTCATGCCTGCGGGGAAGTTGCTCGAAGTAGCCATTGCCGCCCTGCGCGATGACCCGGCCGCGGTGCTTTGCGACAACCCGAACTGCGCTGACTGCGTCCGCCAGCGCGCTGCCATCAAGCGGCACCGGTTGGCACAGGAGAGCTTCACTCTCTCGGCGCTGCTGGACGAGATCACGGTGAACCTGGACCGCCTTGGGGAGGCGCTCCAGATGCTCAGTGCCCACGGCATTGGCCACATTGAGCTTGGCCCGGCGACTTCCGGCATGCTAGGGTCGATGGCGCCCGAGCAGATCGAGCGCGTTGCAGGAGAGATTGCGTCTCAGTCTGTGAGCGTCAGCATGGTCTCTTGCTCGGGGCCGCTGGCTCTCGACGAGAACGTGCGCCAGGCCATGGTGCTTGCGAAGGCGCTGAACTGCGGGTACGTCAAGCTGCCGCCGCTCTTCGCCGACAGCCACCTGGTGGTGGACCAGCTTCCGGCCCTGGTTTTCGAGGCCGGCGAGAATGGGATCAACCTGGTGGTCGAGAACCAGCTTGGCGGCCTGTGTGAAACGAAGACGGGCTGCGAGGAGTTCTTCGCAGCCCACAACGGGGTGCTGCTGGCCTTCAACCCGGCACATTTCGCCCACGCCGGGGAGCACCCGTTCCTGAACACTTTCTACAAAGGCCATCTGAAGCACGCGATCCGGCAGCTGTACGTGACCGACGGCTGCCACCCGGGCGGCGAGCAGTTCACGCTTCCGGGGTATGGCAATGGCGAAGTCAAGGAGCTGATCTCGATCCTGCGCTGCCGCGGCTTCGACGGTGTCCTGTGCCTCAAGATGGGCGACCGCACGGGACGGGAGGCCTTCAACGCACAGGTGGACGCGTTCTGGAGGCTGTTGGAGAACCTGTGATGAGGATAGTGCACCCATGCGTTCATACCTCGCGGTAGCCGCCTGCCTGTCGCTTTCGGTGGCGGCCTTTGCGCAACCCGGCGGGCCGGATGTGGACAAGCGGGAGGTGTCGGTGGAGGCGGTCAACCGGCCTCTCACTGACGTCTTGGCCGACCTCGGCCGGCAGATTGGCGCGGGCGTCATCGGTCAGGGCACTGACGCCACGCTGGTCACCCTCTCCCTGTCGAAGACCCCCTTCGGGGACTGCATGGACCTGCTCGCCGACACCTTCTCGCTC
>JAGPGE010000099.1 GCA_018056145.1 Armatimonadota bacterium | reverse complement strand
GCGATGAGTCCAGCAACTGCAGTACGGACGCCTGATGTTGGTCCTGCATGGTCAATGTCACCTGGGTTTCCATGACTGACATTTTCGCAGAACCATTAGCACTGACAGAATCGCAGAACTACGGCATGCGTGTCCGCAGGTCTTGACTCTCCCGCCCCCGTCTTCTACACTTGGCCCCACGGGAGATACACACCATGAGCCGGTTGCAGAGGAACCATCGAACCTGGTCTTGGCGGCGTTCGCGAAGATAGCGAACCGCCCGCTCCCTTGCCTGAAGATCAGGCATCTGAAGTAAGTCAACGCCGTGGGCGAGTTCGCACCCTGCCCGCGGCTTTTTTGTGCCCGTTTGCGGCCGGTGCGACGTCCCGGCGACCCCAGGAGAACCGACAATGCGCGTCCTATCAGGTATCCAGCCCACCGGGGAGTTCCACGTGGGCAATTACTTCGGTGCCATGCGGCAGTATGTGGACCTGCAGAAGCAGGCCGACAATGACTGCTACTACTTCATCGCCAACTACCATGCGCTCACCAGCATCCGGGAGCCCGAACTCCTGCGGTCCCTCACCCAGGACGTTCTCCTGAACTTCCTGGCCTTCGGCATCGACCCAGACCGCAGCGTGCTGTTCCGGCAGTCGGATGTGCCCGAGGTCACGGAACTGACGTGGATCCTGAGCTGCATCACCCCCATGGGCCTGCTCGAGCGCTGCCATGCTTACAAGGACAAGGTGTCGCAGGGCATCCCGGCCGACCACGGGCTCTTCGCGTACCCCGTGCTCATGGCGTCCGACATCCTGATCTACGACTCCAACCTCGTGCCCGTGGGCCAGGACCAGAAGCAGCACGTCGAGGTCACCCGGGATCTGGCCATCAAGTTCAACCAGATGTATGGAGAAACGCTGGTGGTGCCCGAGCCGTATATCCTCGAGAACGTGGCGGTAGTTCCGGGTGTCGATGGACGGAAGATGTCGAAGAGCTACGACAACACGATCCCCGTTTTCGCCGACGACAAGGTGATCAAGAAGCGGATCATGTCGATCGTGACGGATTCGACGCCGGTTGAGGACCCGAAGGACCCGGACACCTGCAACGTGTTCGCCCTGTACAAGCTCTTTGCCGCGCCCGAGGAGACCGCGGAAATGGCGGAACGCTACCGGGCCGGCGGCGTTGGGTACGGTGAAGTGAAGAAGCGGCTCGTGGCCCTCTTCTTCGACTACTTCGCCGAGGCCCGCGCCCGGAAACGCGAACTGCTGAATGACCCGGGGATGGTGGAGGAAATGGCACGGGCCGGCGCTGCCAAGGCCCGGGCCAAGGCGCGCGAGGTCCTCGACCGGTGCAGGAGCGCCGCGGGGTTCTGATTCGCGCAGACGCGGAAGGATTGTGGGGGGGCCATGTCGAAACATTCAAGGGAATCTGGTTCCCTTCGCAGCCTGGAGCTTCCGCCGGGGTCCCGGTGACCCACGGAAGTTCCCGGCTGCGTGTGCGGCGGACAACCGGCCGCTTCGTCGCGGTGTCCCTCTCCAACCCGCGAGTTGTCGCGGGCTCAGGGCTCTCCAGCACCGCTGCGAATTGGCCGCTTGATCCGTCGCAGGCGCAGCAAGGCGCCGGCTGACGAGCCGGTGGGGCTTCGGGGCGGGGACGCCCGCTCAACCACGGAGGTGAGAACAGTGGCGACCGATGCAGGTGCAAAGCGACAGGACAACCATGCGGCGCCCTGCTCGTGGCCAGGCTCACCTCCCGGTCATTGCGGCCATTTCGTGCGAGAGCCGCTCGCACTGCATGACACAACCGGGAGGCAGACAGCATGAACCTGACCAGGCTCGCAGGATACCTTCTGCTGTTGTTCGCTGCAATTCATCTCGTCATCTCTCTCATGGATTTCGCTCCGGAGTATGCGGCTGCCGGCAATATCGGCGCCAACGCTGAGAAATACGGGCTGCAGACTTCCGAGACGAACCTCCGCTTCAAGCTGGGCCTCGAGTTCACGGTGGATGTGCTGATCGTCGGCGTGCTCGCCATCGCCGGTTGGTGGCTGACCACGACCGAGGTCATCCAGATCGTCTGGATCATCATCATCGGCATCTACGTCATCCTGAGCATCATCGTGCGCGCCTCACCCGTGCTCCCGTTGAGCATCGCAAAGTACTCCCCCGGCGGAGCGTTCTACGGCGCCCAGATCCAGGTGCCCATCGGTGCGGACGTCACCTTCGCATACCAGGGCGACCAGGCGATGCGGCAGTACGTCGTCATCACGAAGAAACAGGACGTGCGCGTGGCGCAGGCGCTCACGCCACAGGGGCAGCAGTCGGACCTAGTGGTGCTCGACCTGTCCGACAAGGTGGCCGCCCAGCAGTACATGAGTTCCACGGTGCCGCTCACGGTAACGGGAACCGTTGCCGGAACCGGCAGCTACGCCAAGGGGAACCAGCTCTGGACGACGATCCAGATCAGGGTCAAAGGCGCGAAATCGGGGATGCCGCAGAAGTAGCGCACGTGATCGGGGGGCTGTGGGCGGCCGTCCGGGGCCAACCGGAGGTCGCCCTTTTCGTCGCATCAGACAGGGCGCCCCGCGCCCACCAAGCCGGCTGTGGTCGTCGATTCTGGAGGTCGGTCGATGTCGCGGATCTGGCCGGACTACGAGATCATCTGCCGCCAGCTGCAGCACTGGGCGCAGGAGCACCCGAACTGGATGACCCTGGAGACCCTTGGGCGGACTGCGTTGGGCCGGCCACTGCTTGCTGCCGTCCTCACCGCGGCAGGTACTGATCCCGAGGAAAAGCAGCACGTGCTGCTTACCGCCCTGCATTCGGGGGTGGAGCGATCAGGTTCCGGGTCGGTCCTGGCCACGATGGAGTGGCTTCTGTCGCCCGAGCCGGTGGCGCGTGAGATACTCCGCCGGCAGGTGGTCGTGTGCATGCCGGTGGTGAACCCCGATGGCTATGCGGCCGGGACCCACACGAACTCGCACGGCAAGGACCCCTACACCCACTGGAATCTGGATGGGCCATTGGAACCCGAATCCATGCCGGAGAGCGTGGCCGTCCAGACTCTCATGGACCGCTGGCAGCCCGAACTCCTCGCGGACGTCCACGGCCTTGACGAGAGTTTCGAGGGGTACATGAGCCTGGAGAACTCGGGATTCTCATACTCCAATTCCTCGCTGCGGCCGTATCAGTACGATCTCGTGCGGCGAATGGACGCGGCGGCGCTCGCAGGCGGCTACCCCTCCGACCGTCTCGAGCAGGACGGAGAGCGGATGCTCTGGGGCCCGGAACTCGACGAGATCTCCCACAAGCTTTGGTGGGGCCGGCCCAGGCACTACGCCGCGACCTACTGCTATAACCGCTATCACTCACTGACACTGGCGTCCGAGTGCATGTGGGAGGACAGCGGCCTGTTGCGCCACCGGGCACTGCTCAAGACCGGGAACACCACCTGGTCCGGCGAGTACTACCCTGGCTACCCCACACGGGTCATCATGTCCAGTGTGCTCCACCAGGTTGCCGCGTACGGCGACACCGTCGGCAATAGGCGACGTAGCCGGGTCGAACTGTGGGAACGCCAGGGCAGCATCCTGCATGGCCCGTACAACCCGCAGATGGACGGCTGCATGGTCTATGCGTGCGCCACCAGTCCGGCCGCGGCCGACAGATGGCTGGGCGACCGGTCGCTGGAAGCCATCCGCGAGCGCCTGCCTGGGTGCCCTAGCGTTGACGCGGCGCCGATCCTTGCTCTGCTGGACCGGCACCCGTCCGGTGGCGGGCAGTGGGGCCCCGAGCCCCACCTGTACCTGACCGGCGGCGAGCGACCCAGCGATGCCCCGGAACCGATCCGACACGGCCTTGCATTGCGCCTGCGCATTCCCTACAGCCGTGCGCGGGTGTTGGACGTGCGCCTGAACGGGCACGAACTGGACAACTCCCCAACCGATGGCTTCATCTCCTGGCGCGCTCGCGGGTACGTCTACGTGCAGGCCAACATCCCACCACCGCTGTCCGCCAACCAGGACCTGTTCATCGTCACTGTTGAGTATGACCCCTGTGAGCGCCGGCGTCAGGGCTGGGTGCCGCCCATCCTGCGAAGCGGCGGGTAAGCCCGGGCTGGCCCGGCCGGGGACTCGTCAGCTCGGCGCGAACACCTGCTCGCGCGGAAGGTCGAGCATCAGTCCTCGGCGCGGGATGGTCTTGACCACCGGCTCGTCTCTTCCGGGAAGGGCATCCTCCAGTTTCCGCGACAGGTTGTGGCGGTGCCAGTAGATCTGCTGGGGCTCCACAGCATCGCGCGCTCCCCAGAGGGCGTCATACAGGCGGTCGAAGCTCACGCATCGCCGCGGCTTCACCGCCAGAAGCGTGAGAAGCTGGTACTCCATTGGCCGCAGGCGCACCTCGTTGCCATTCACCAGCGCGATGTCCGGCCTCTCGGGGTCCAGAGCAAGGATCGGGACTTCCGCCGAGGCTTGCTCCCGCACCCCGGGTTCATCCGGCGGCTCGTCGGCAGTCTCGGATGAGGCGTCGGGCGGAACGGGGCAGCCCGCGACCCGGCGCAGCACAGCCACGAGGCTATCCGGGAGGATCGCTCTGAGTTGCTCATCGGTGGCGGCAGCGATGGCTGCTTTGTCGTTGATCCCGTGACCCACCAGGGCCAGTGCATGGTCCCGCTGCAGTGCGGGGATCCGGAGGCGGTTCAGTTCCAAGCAGTCCTCCGGCAGGGAGGCACTCACGGCCTCCCCGAAGCGATCCAGGCGCTGGACGTCCAACGGATCAGCGCGGTGCTCCCTGGCTAGGCGCGCGATACACTGGATCGCCCAACCAACGGCGGCGCACAGTGCCGCTGCCCGACCGGCCGGCAAGCCGGTCTGCTCTTCCAGTTCGCCGCTTCCCCCGTGTCCCGACCAATGCGCCACGATCAGCGCTATGCGTGCGGCGTGCTCACAGTCATCGGCCCCTGATAGCCCCCGCGACACCATCTCCTGCAGACTTTCCGACCAAGCGCCCTCGCGCCGCAGGTGCTGCTCGAGAGCACCGCACCAGGGCTGATTCGGGCGAACCTGTGGCAGCGGCACCTCCCTCGCCTCCCGGCTCTGCGCGGCGAGGATCAGGGCCTCCATGTTGCCCGGGGCGCGCCCGGATTCGCGGAGCCAGACCAGGAACCGTCCCACACTGTCCAGCGCAAGCCCCGATGCGGCGGCAGCACGCCCCGATCCGGTGAGCGATATGCCATCGCCGAAGGCCCCCTCCTCAGCCAGGCCCCACTTCATCGCAGTGGCGGTCGCCCGTATCTCCTCAGGCGATCCACCCCGGTCCCCATCCACACTGAGCAGCCGCAGACTGCCCGCCAAGGGTTCAGCGGTATGCTCCAGGGCCTTCAGAAGCAAAAGACGGCGTAGTGGAGGCAACTGGGCAACCTGGCCGACCACCGGCTCCGCTTCCGCCTCGACGTAGCGTTTCAGGAGACAGTCGGAAGCGAACCCGGCCTCGCCGAGGAGGATCGCGCGGCCGAATTCGTCACCGAACCCCAGGCGCCCGGCCCGGCCGGCCATGTTCTCGAACTCCGCGCGCCCCATGGGCGCGAGGGTCGGGCGCCCATTACCCACGGCACTCCACTTCCGAGGGTCCACGATCACATTGCGTGCCGGCAGGTTCACGCCGACAGCAAGGGTGGTGGTGCAGACCAGGCACCGTACCTCGCCGGCTGAGAAGGCTTCCTCAATCACCTGTCTCTCTGCGAAGTGCAGGTCCGCATTGTGGAAAGCGACGCCGGACTGGAGCAATGCGCGCAGTTCACTGGCCGCGCGCGTCGGTGCAAGTTCCCCCAGCGCCTCCAGGGCCGCCTGTGCGCCGCCGGAGCCAAGTTCCTCGGCTATCATTCGCGCCCCGCGCACGGTACTCAGGCGGTCAGGCACGAAGACCAAGGTCGGCTCGCCCTGCTGTGCCAGCCGGCCTGCGAGAGACGCCGCGGCTTCGAGCGGCGACATGTCCTCGTGTACAGGGGCCGGGATTTCCTCCCACGACGTAAGCCCCGAATTGTGCTCCAGGTACCGGAACACGCCTTCACTCCAGATGCCCTTGCGAAGTTCCACCGGCCTGCGGCGCTCCTCAATCAGGCGGGCCCCCAACCAGTCGGCAAGTTCCGATCCATTGCTCAAGACCGCGGACAGCCCGACGATCTGGGTGGTTGGGACCTGCCGGAATCTCGCCAGGATCAGCTCGAGGCACGGGCCACGGTCTGGATCCCCAACCGCCTGAAGCTCGTCGGCGACCAGCGTGCCCACGGTTCCCGCGAGCCCGGGCGAGTCCAGTACCAGCGCCCAGAGCTTTTCGGGCACGGTCACCAGGATGTCGAAGTCGCCCCGGGACAGCCTGCCGTCTGCGCCGCGCCGGTCGGCGGTGGATATGTCCACCCGCACGCCCAGCGAGCGGTAAGCCTGGGAGAACTGGTGGTACTTCGCTTCCGCGAGGGCCTTGGTCGGAACCAGGTAAACGGTGCGGCGAGCCTTGGTTGCGGCGTGGGTCGCGGCCATCTCCCCGATGAACGTCTTCCCGCATCCCGTGGGGCCGCAGCCCACGATGCTCCGGCCGGCCAGGACTTGCCCATCCCGGACGGCTTTTTCCTGAATGGGCAGCAGCTCCGCACCGTACTGCTTTGCCCATGTCTGCAGCAGGTCAGGATGTGCCCCGCAGGCTTCGAGTGATACCATTTGCATTTCGGACGCCCCCCATGGCACTCTGTGTTATCGAACGCTTATTCTAAAGACTTCAGGCTACGAGTCAAGCGTTTTGTCGAACAAATATTCCTTTCGGTCGAAACCACCCGCGAATTGCCAGTATGCCCGTTTTGTGCTACACATATAGGCAATGCGAAACGACAGAATGCGGCAAAGCCGCCACACCGAAAGAGTGACTTCATTGGCCGGTATCTGGGACCTGGTTCGCGAGAACGTCAAGACCATCACCCCCTACTCCCCGGGGAAATCCTCCCGCGAAGTCATGCAGGAGCTGGGGATCACCGAGGTCACCAAGCTGGCCTCCAACGAGAACCCGCTGGGGCCGTCGCCCAAGGCCGTCGAAGCGATGAGCGCTGCCCTGCAGGATGTCTACGTCTACCCCGACCCCACCTGGGCGGAATTGCGGGCCGTATTGGGCGAGTTCTACTCCGTGGACCCCGAGGGCATCATTATCGGCCGCGGCTCGGACGAGATCATACACATGCTGGGCACGTCGCTACTGAACCCGGGCGAGGAAGTCATCTACTCCATGCCCCCCTTCGCCCTGTACCCTTTCACCGCGACGGTGATGAACTGCAAGCATGTGCAGATCCCCAGCACCGGCCCGCGAGGCATGGACCACGATCTCGACGCCATGCTCGCGGCAATGACCGACAGAACAAAGCTGGTCTTCATCGGCAACCCGTGCAATCCCACCGGGACCATACTCACAGCGGCCCAGGTCGACGCCTTCATGCAGGCCGTGCCGGATCACGTCATGGTGGTATTCGACGAAGCGTACGCCGAGTACGTGGAAAGCCCTGACTATCCGGACACGCTGGAGTACGCCCGGCAGGGGCGGCTATGCATCACCTTGCGCACCTTTAGCAAGGCCTATGCGCTGGCGGGTCTGCGCATCGGCTATGGCATCGCCCATCCCGATGTGGCCGGGGCGGTAAAGCTCACCTGCGAGCCCTTCAACGCCAGCGGCATTTCGCAGGTCGCGGCCATCGCCAGCATCCAGGACCCGGAACAGGTGCGGCGCAGTGTGGCGATGAACAGCGCCGGCAAGAAGCAGCTGTATGCCGCCTTCGAGCGCATGGGCATCGAGTACCAGCCCACCGAGGCGAACTTCATCTTCCTGGACACCGGCATGGATTCCCGGGAGTGCTTCGACCTGCTCATGCGCCGCGGCGTCACCGTGCGTACCGGCGAGATTTTCGGCTTCCCAACTTGGATCCGCGTCACCATAGGGACCACCGAGCAGAACCAGCGGTTCATCGACGCCCTGGCCGGCGTTCTGGGGCGGTAGCAGGCAGAACTGCAGCAACAACCGCGCCTTTGCGGCGCGCCAGCAATCAACATAGAAACGGGTAAACGCCGCGTGGGAGAGCGCCGGCGGGTCTGAGCGTCAGGCCGATCTCGCGGAGGCAGTCCACAATGATCATCGTCATGGCGCCCGGCGCCACTGAAGAGCAGATCCAGAACGTGATCAAGCGCCTCGAGGAGCGCGGGTACGGCCATCACGTCTCTCGCGGCGTCGAGCGCACGCTGATCGGGGCAATCGGCGCCCACGAAAGCGAGAAGGAAGCGGTTGCCAGCCAGCTTCAGACCCTGGCCATGGTGGAGCGAGTTGTCCCGATTCTCCGTCCGTACAAGCTGGTGAGCCGGGAGCTTGAGCGTGAGCCGGTCCCGGTGGGAATTGGGGCAGCCCCATTCGGGGCGGGACACCTAAGCGTCATCGCTGGGCCATGTTCCATCGAGAGCCAGGAGCAGACACTCGAGGCCGCCCGGGCAGTCAAAGGGGGCGGCGCAAGTGTCTTCCGCGGCGGCGCGTTCAAACCTCGCACATCGCCCTACGATTTCCAGGGACTGGGTGAACAGGCCGTCGAGTTCATGGTGCAAGCCCGTGAGGAGACTGGCCTGCCCTTCGTGACCGAGGTCATGGATGTGCGCCAGGTGGCCCTGGTTGCTGAAAAAGCCGATGGCCTGCAGATCGGCACCCGCAATATGGCCAACTTCGACCTGCTCAAGGAAGTCGGCAAGGTCAGCAAGCCCGTGATCCTCAAGCGCGGGTTCGCCGCAACCGTCCAGGAATGGCTTCGCGCGGCGGAGTACGTGGCTGCAAGCGGGAACCTGAACATCATCCTGTGCGAGCGCGGCATCCGCACATTCGAAACGGACACCCGCTACACCCTGGACCTCGCGGGCATGGCATGGGCCAAGCTGGAGACCCACCTGCCCGTGATCGTCGACCCCAGCCATGCCACCGGAAAGCACCAGCTGGTGCCCCAGATGGCGCTCGCCGCCGTGGCGGCCGGTGCGGACGGCCTGATGATCGAGGTCCACCCGCACCCGGATCAGGCCATGTCCGACGGCCCGCAATCGCTCACTCCCAGGAAGTTCGTGCGTCTTATGGAGGACATCCGCAACGTCGCTCGGGCCGTGGGTCGCCAGGCCTGACGTGGCGGCCTGACGTGCGGGGCCGCTGCCCGGAATGTTCCGTGCGCGGCGCCCTGCCGGGACCAATGCAGACCTCCGCACCACCTGAGAAAGTCGAGCGCTCTGGCGCGGTTTCTATGATCTACCAGCGAATGGCCGTCATCGGCGTCGGACTCATCGGGGGATCGGTGGCCCTTGACGCAAAAGCCAGGGGACTCGTGGGCCACGTGGTCGGGGCCTCGCGTTCCGACCAGACCCGCCGCATCGCGCTGAAGCGGGGAATCGTGGACGAGTTCACCCACGACCGCTCCGAGGCGGTTGCAGGCGCTGACCTGGTCTACGTCTCGGTCCCCGTGGGCGACACGGACGCAGTGCTCAGGGAGATCGCTCCGACGCTCCGCCCCGACGCCGTGGTGACCGATGCCGGCAGCACCAAGACCCGGGTCATGCAGTCGGCGCGCGAAGTCCTGGCCGGGCGCTGCGTGTTTATCGGCGGGCATCCCATCGCCGGGTCCGAACAGTCCGGTGCGGATGCAGCCCGCGAGGGCCTCTTCGAGGACCGCACGTATGTGCTGACGTCCCTGCCGAACACCCCCGCGGACGAACTGGGCCGGCTGGAGCGGTTCGTGACGGGACTTGGCGCGCGCGTGGTCCTGTGCGACGCAGACCAGCACGACCGCCTGCTCGCCGCCACCAGCCACCTGCCACATCTCATTGCCTCGGCGCTTGCGGAGTGCCTGTCCGGCATCGCCCCACGCTGTGGCGATCTCAAACTGTTCTCGGGCTCCGGCCTGCGGGATACGACACGAGTTGCCGCCGGCTCGCCCGATCTTTGGCGGGACATTCTGCTTGAGAACGCCGACAATGTGCTGGCGGCGCTGGAACCGTTCCAGCGGGACCTTGCAGTGTACGCGCAGGCTCTTGAGGCTGGCGACGTGGAACTCTTGACACGGCTTCTGGAGCGCGGCGCGGAATTCCGGAAAGGCCTCGACCAAACGTGACGCTCCTGAGGGTGACGCCCGGGAGCTCTCTCACTGGAGAGTTTACCCCTCCGGGCGACAAGTCCATCTCCCATCGCGCAGCGATGCTCGGGGCAATTGCCCGGGGCGAGACGCCGATTCGCGGCTTCCTGCGGGCCGAGGACACGCTGAACACCGTGCGCGCGCTTGAGCAGATGGGAGTGGCTGCGGAACGCGGTGGCCCCGGTGAACTGCTGGTGCGCGGCGTGGGACTGCGCGGCCTGCAAGCCCCCGCGTGTGATCTGGACCTCGGCAATTCTGGCACCGGCATGCGCCTGCTCATGGGCATCCTGGCCGGACAGCGCTTCGCGGCGACCCTCACCGGGGACGAGTCACTGTCGCGCCGGCCGATGGACCGCATCGCCGCACCCCTTGGGCTCATGGGCGTTCGCGTGAAAGGCCGGACGGAACGCTGCCTGCCGCCAGTCACGGTTTTCGGAGGCAATCCGGCGCCAGTGGTTTACAGATCCGCCGTGGCAAGTGCGCAGGTGAAGTCCGCGGTGCTCTTGGCGGGTCTGTACGCTGACGGGACCACAACCGTCACCGAGCCGACCCGGTCGCGGGACCACACCGAGCGAATGCTGGCGGCTTTCGGGGCGGACCTGTCGGTTGACGGCATGCAGGTCAGCGTAACGGGTGGTGGAGAGCTCTCCGGGCGCGAGGTCGCAGTACCGGCAGACATCTCATCCGCCGCATTCCCACTGTGCGCCGCGCTGCTGTGTCCGGACAGCCGCGTCACAGCACGGGGCGTCCTGCTGAACCCCACCCGCGCGGGGCTCCTCGCCGTGCTGCAGAGGATGGGCGCGAGGCTGACCGTTTCCGGCGAGCACGACCAGGCCGGCGAGACCGTGGGCGACATCACCGCCGAGACCAGCGCGTTGCAGGCAACCGACGTGACCGGGGACGAGATCCCGGCGATGATCGACGAGATCCCGTTGCTCGCGGCTGTTGCCACATGCGCTCACGGCACCACTAGGATCCGCGGCGCGGCGGAGTTGAGGGTAAAGGAATCCGACCGGCTCGCGGTCATGGCCCAGGTGCTCAAAGCCATGGGGGCGCGGGTCCGGGAGTTGCCCGACGGTCTCGACATCACCGGCCCGATCGTGCCATCCGGAGCCGGCATCGATCCGCGACACGATCACCGCATTGCCATGAGCGCTGCCGTGCTGGGTCTGGTGGCATCTGGGCCGGTGGAGATCACGGGCGCCGAGTTCATCGCCACCTCATTCCCCGGTTTCGCGCTGCTCATGAGCAATCTGGGGGCCAGTATGAGCGAGGTCACGGTATGAGCGGTCGGGTACAGGTTGCCATCGACGGACCGGCGGGCGCGGGCAAGAGCAGCGTGGCCCGCGGGCTTGCGAGGGCCCTCGGGTACACATATATCGACACCGGAGCCATGTACCGCGCGGTGGCGTACAGGGCATCCCAGGCGGGGCTCAAGGTCCCGCGGGATGCGGGTCCCATCGGCGATCTCGCGGGAACCATGGAGTTTGAGTTCCGAGACGTCAACGG
>JAGPGE010000823.1 GCA_018056145.1 Armatimonadota bacterium | reverse complement strand
CTAGAGAGCCTCCTAGACTGGAGCAAGCTGGAGCCATCGCTGTCGCCTCTTGCGCAGCCGCCGCCCGATCCACCCAGGAGGATGCTCCCTCCGAAGCGCGCAGGGACCATCGTTGTGCCCGAGGTGAGGGCGCTGCAGCCGGGAGATGTGGCCCGCCGGGATGATCTGACGCGTCCATCTGGGAAGCTTGTCGTCGCCGCTCCGGCGACGGCTGCAGCACGAGGTGTGTCGCTGGATCCTGTCTCCGGTTTGCGGCTGGCTCCAACGGCCGAGCTGATCATGCCCCGGATCCCGCTGAAACCGTCGGAACCGACGGACCTCCAGACGGCCATCGAAGCTCCATACAGGCTGGTGATGTCGCCGAACCAGACCGCGGGCTGGGTGCATGCGCTGCGTGAAGTGGTGCGGAATGGCAGGACCGAACTGTGGCACACGCGCCTGGGCGTGCGGGGCGAAGGCGGTACGGTCTACGACAATCAGTATGTCTACGGCATGCAGGACGGTAGCCTGCGGGTTCTGCGCGTGGATGTGTCCGGGAGCCGAAACGACTACTACCGGACGCTGCGGGCCATCTGGTCGCCGGACTATTCCGACCCGATGCCCACACACAACAACTTGCCCTTCCGCATGTCCTTGGACAGGCGTGACCGGTGCGAACTGGTGTGGCTCACGGGCGACCAGACCATCGACGGCTACCGGAGCCGGATCGTGCGAGCCGACCGGTTCATGCTCAGCTCCCTTGGCGTGTGGATGAACGTGCGGTACGGCGCGGACATCCCTCTTGGCACGGGGCTGTCGGTGGAGGAGTGGCGGCATCATGCCAATATGGGCCGCGACCAGAAGGTGCGCGTGGTCTACAAAGGCTTCCTGTTTCCCTTCGGACACCCGGCGTCGCTGGTGAAGGTCACGGAGCGGAAGATCGAGCGCAAGGGTTCGGTTTTCGTGGCATACCTGCGGCAGCGCTACTTCATCGTGGTGCGCGAGCCTGAGCAGACCTACCCGGCGTATGGGCAAGATAAGGACGCTCGGGGGATGCCTTTCCGGAAGATTGCCCTGACCACGCTGATCACCCCGACGCTTGACGAGCCCCAGGGCGTTCTCGGCGCGGGGTTCTCGGCGCAGGCAGCTTTCTGGCCGCGCACCGGCAACAAGGACTTCCTGTTTCACATCAAGGCGGAGGACTGGGACGGACAGGAAGCCGAGTTCACCGCCCCGATGATCTTCGTGGGCGCGGAGGATCGGGTGTCGTACCGGCATGACACGATGCTGGCCATCCGCAACCACTACAACCAGGCATCGAACAGGGAGCGCCGGGAAAGGGAGACCTTCGGCCAGAACGTGGCCTTTGCCGAAAGCAGCGCCGCCAAGCCCGGCGACACTACCCTTGAGACGCAGGCGGTGACCTTCCAGGCTGATCTTCCGGCGAGTGGCGCCAACCCGGATGAGTTCGAGAAGCGCAACTCGGTGCGCGGGTTTCCGTCCCTTGCGGAAGCGCGTGTACGGGTGCCGGCGATCACGCAGATGATGGGAACGGACCAGGAGGTTACGGTCGGGATCGCCGATAGCTACAAGGAAAACGGGATGGACGGCGGCCAGAACAAGGGCGAGGTCTTCCTGAAGCTCAAGGAGACCGCGGACCTTTTGTTCCCCGGAGACATGTCGGGCGGGCTGGTGAGCCCCGACCTGGGGATCAGCGGCCTGTCGCGCAAGTTCGGTCCGGTTGCCGGGGACATTGCGAACCTGGCCAAGGGCGTCTTTGACCCGCAAGACTTCTTCGGGCAACTGGAAGCGAAGATCCTGGGCGGGATCAACCTCGCGGACATCCTCCAGGCCGTGTTCGGCGATGCGACCGTTCCGAGCCTCACGGTCAGGCCGATCTACCCCGAGAACAGCATCCTCAACCTGCCCGAAGCAGTGGAGGCGCGCCTGAACTGGCAGCCGCAGGTGCAGGAGGCCGGACCGTTCAAGCCTCACTCGAACTGCAAGCTCCAACTGGACGGCTGGCTGCGGACCGAGCTTGCCGGCGGCGCGTCTTCCTTCGAGATGAACGTCTCGCTCACCCGCTTCAAGGTGGACGTGGTGTTCATCATTGTGGACTTCAACCGCCTGCTGTTCAAGGTCGCCAACGGCAGGAAGCCGGATGTGGACGTGGATATCGAGCGGGTTGATTTCGGCGGCCCGCTGGAGTTCGTGAACGAGCTTCGCAAACTGCTGTCGGATCTTGGCGGGCTGTCTCTGGACATCCAACCCAGCGGCGTGTCCGTGGGCTTCTCCATGGCCATCCCCAATGTGGGTGTGGGGATTATGAGCCTGGAGAACATGGCGATGAGTGTGAATGCGAAGCTGCCCTTCACCGGCGATCCCTTCCGGCTGCGCTTTGCCTTCAACTCGCGGGAGAACCCATTCCTGCTCACGGTCTCGCTCTTCGGCGGCGGCGGGTTCTTCGCCCTGGAGACCACTACCGAGGGCGTGCAGTTGATGGAAGCATCCTTCGAGTTCGGCGGCAACTTCTCGATGAACGTGGGCGTCGCCAGCGGCGGCGTCTACCTGATGGCTGGCATCTACTTCAAGATCGAGAAGAACACCCAGGGCGGTAATGACGTGCAGTTGACCGGTTATGTGCGGTGTGGCGGTCATCTCAGCGTCTTGGGG
>JAGPGE010000822.1 GCA_018056145.1 Armatimonadota bacterium | reverse complement strand
GCTCAGCCACCTCCTGTGTGGTGAGAAGTCCATCGACCCCACCGCCGCCGGGACCATGATGTGCATGGACATGGCGAAGCGAGACTGGTCCGCGAAGATGCTCGGACTGGCCGGACTGGATGCGAGTTTCTTCCCGCGCTGGACCGAGCCCGGCGAAGTGATTGGCACCGTGCACGCTGCCGGCTCCGCAGCCAGCGGGCTTCCAGTGGGCACCCCGGTTGTTGCGGCGGGGCATGACACCCAGTTCGCGGCAGTGGGCTGCGGTGGCAAGCCTGGCGAAGCGATCCTCAGCAGCGGCACCTGGGAAATCCTCATGCTGCGCCACAACCGCTTCGAGCCCACGCAATTCGGCTTCGAGGAAGGCCTCATCTACGAGTGCGACGCCGAGCCTGGCCTGTGGAACCCGCAGCTTCTCATGATGGGCTCGGGGATGCTCGAATGGCTCCGCGATCTGCTCTATGGAGACGTGGCCCAGCGCTCCGACGCTTACGGGGTGATGATCGGCGAGGCACAGCAGCTTGCACCGGGTGCAGGCGGGGTCACGCTGGTCCCGAGTTTCGTCCCGAGCACCGGGCCGACCCGAAAGTTCGGCACCCGGGGCACGGTCCTCGGGCTTGAGCTTGATACGCGCCGGGGTCACCTGTACCGGGCCGCACTGGAGGGCCTGGCCTTCCAGATGCGACATGCACTGGAGACCCTGGCTGAAGCCACGGGGTTCCAGCCCGCATCCGTGCGGGTGGTCGGGGGTGGGTCGAAGAACGCGCTGTGGAACCAGATCCGCGCCGATGTGACCGGGCTGCCGGTGATCACCACCGAGCAGCAGGAGGCCACGGCGCTGGGGGCCGCCATGTTCGCATTCGTAGGCGGAGGGATATTCGCGAGCCCGGCGGAAGCCCAGGCTGCCATGGACGTAGGCGAGCGCACCGTGGAGCCCGGCCCGGACTCCCCTGCCTACCAGGACCTGTACGCCGCGTACCGGTCCGTCCCGCCGGCACTTCAGGGTTTCTACAAGGGTTAGCGCGGGAGGACACCTATCCCGTCTTGCGCAGTCCGATCCAGGCCGGGACTGCAGCCACTACGCGGTCTCGGCCTTCGCTTTTCGCCCGGTAGAGAGCATCATCCGCCGCGGCCAGCAACGCGCGCGAATCCTGAAGCGCCAGGCCACGCAAGTCTGCAAGCCCGCAGCTCAGCGTGACCTCGACGGCGGCGCGTTCCAGAGCGATCGGGCAAGCGGCAACCTGCCGACGCATCCTCTCGGCGACGGTCATCCCCTGGTCACGGCCACACCCCGGCAGGACGCACAGGAACTCCTCGCCTCCGAAACGCCCGGCGCTGTCGGTGCTGCGCAGCGACGAGGCGATCCGCGCAGCTACATGGCGCAGGACGTCATCCCCCGCCATGTGCCCCAGGGTGTCATTCACGCGCTTGAAGTGATCGATGTCGCACATGATCGCGCACAGATCGGTTTCATCGTCGATGCGCTGGAGGACCTCACAGTCGAGGATCCCCAGGATGCCGTTGCGGTTCCACAGCCCGGTCAGCCCGTCACGCGTAGCCTGGAGGCGCAGGAGGCTCTGGGCCTTCATGTGCCGGGCCTCAAGCTCGACAATACGCGCCCCAGCCTGGATTCTTGCTTTGAGTTCCAACGGGGCGAAGGGCTTGCTCAGATAGTCGTCCGCACCTGCCTGAAGCCCTCGCACCAGTTGCTCCTTGCTTCCCCGGTCGGTCAGCAGAATCACGTAGACGTAGCCGGAATCACCATCCGCCCGAAGGCGCCGGCAGACCTCGGGACCCGTGAGCCCAGGCAGTTGCCAGCCCAGAAGCGCGATGCGGGGGGCATCGTCGCCCTGCAGGCAGGCAAGGGCTGCCTTGCCGTCTACGAAGGCGACAGGTTCGTGCCCGCAGCTGCGCAGGCACCTTTGCATCGCGGCGAGAGCCAGCGAGTCGTGCTCCGCGACAAGTATTCTCATTGGGGCTCCAGGAGTGTGGCAGATCCCGCCCGGAGGCCCACAGCGTCCAGCAACGTCTTCACAATAGCTGCGAACTCGCAGCCCCCCAGGGCATGGAGCAGGTGGGCACGTGCGGGTGACCGGGTGTCAATGACTACTTCGACCTGATGGCCGGGCATCTTGAGGCCGGTGTGCCCCGCCGAAGTGCCCCGCGCATGTCTCGGCCGTCCCGGACGACAGGTCACGCTCCCCGATATGGCGAAATCAAACTTCAGTGCAGATCGACCGTCGCGTTTGAGAGTATGCGTCGCGATTCCGGGAGACCAATATGCCTGCTCGCATGATCACCGTCTGTCTGCTTCTTTCCCTTGCGCCGTGCATGGCCCAGGTGACCTTTGAGACCGAGGCCTTCACCTGGACGCTGAGCGCCGAAGGGCGCACGGAAGCGCTTGTCGCTCATGCCACCGGCGAGGACCTCTGCAAGTCGACACTCCCCGCCTTCGAGTTGACCGCGGGCAACACGGTGTTCTCTCCGGAAAGCATCAGGCTTGAAGGTGACATGCTCCACGTCCGCTTCGCGCGTGGCGCAGGCAAATGCGCATTTCGGGTCTCGCGGGGTTCCGGGCACGTGCTGCTGAAGCTCGCGGACCTGCAGACGGCAGCCCCGATGAACGCCATTGTCCTGTGCCGGCTGTATGTGCCAAAG
>JAGPGE010000821.1 GCA_018056145.1 Armatimonadota bacterium | reverse complement strand
GGTCCTTACCGTCGACTAGCTCCGGGAACCTGCCATAGACGGGGAGAGCGTCTCTTCCGCCATCGGCCGGGAAGAGCGCGGTCAGAGCGGTCGCCGTCTCCAGGAAGGCAACACGCTGCTTGCGGAGGAAGCGGGCGTCCTGCTCCAGCAGTGAGAACTCCGAAGTCAGCTTGCTAATGCTGCCATCTGATACCACCCGGGCGAATTCGAGGATCTCATCGAGCGAGTTCTTCCCGACCCCCACGCCCAGGGCGCACAACCGCGGCAGCATCTCGCAGCGGCGCAGCATCATGTCTCGACCGATCCATACGGTCAGCCTGCCGAGACTATCGCCCACCAGCCCATCGCACATTGATCCGCGCTGCGTCGAGCCGGCGCAGAGGAATCCGATGAGGCTTTGGTCGAGTGGATCGCCGAGCGTCGACACGTAGTGCGCGAGGCCCTCGATGGCCTCAGCTGCGCCGGCTTCGGACGCGAAGCTCAGGCACGACGGTCCGTAGAACCATTCGTGGATGGCAGCCACCGCCTGGTTCATCTCGTCCGAATCCGTGTAGAGCCCGCTCCGCCAGTCTTCGGCATCAGACTCGGAAAGCGCCCTCCCGAGCACCGCGGCCATCCGGTCGTTCACCGTGAAGCTGTCCGTGCGAAGGAGCTTCGCGAATTGTGATTGCAGCTCAACCAGGCGTTCGATTTCCGGGATTGTGCGGTCACTGCCGAGCCCGTTGATGCGGCGCAAGACCAGCCGACCGTCGAACTCGGCATCGGTAAGCACACAGGAGATGAACAGATCGCGGCTGGACCAGGTAGCGATCTTCCGCCGCGCACTGCGCAGATGCTGTGGGTTGGGCGGGACCGAGCTGCCCCCGTAGTAGGCGTCCAGCGCATCCCGCTCAGACTGGCGTAGGGCGCTGCGGTACTTCTGCAGGTCCCTGAGGGCCTGCCTGGGACCCACGCAGTCAGCGAGATCATTCAAAGAGCGGTCGGCTATGGCGTGGTCAAGCACCGCAGGCCCGTCACCGTCGTCGCCGGGGCCGCCAGAGTCCGTCTCGTCGGGCTTCGGCCTTGCCTTCTGCTCGGCCAGGCTGTAGGCGGCCTTGTACATCCCGAACCGCAGCCAGTCCACTAGGGAGCGTTCCGCGAACTTCGGCGCCCGGCAGAGCCAGGAGTGAACCGGCCCATAGACGCCGCTGTTCACCCAGAATGGCAGGCTCGCGTCCGGAACTGGCCGCTTCTTGGGCCCGCCAACCGCAGTGAGACAGGCGAGCTCGAGCCGCGCCTGCATGTGGAGGCTCTCGCGCTTCCTGAGCTCGTCCTGTGCGATCTTGAGGTCGTTCGCCAGACGCCAAGACCCGGCCGTCCCCGAACTTGCCCTGGCCTGCAGGTCATCGCATATCCTGCGCGCTATGTCCTCCCGCGCGGCGGCAAGGCGCGTCTCCGACTGCATCGCTTTGAGCCGCGCCGCGTAAAGGGCCGGGCCGGAATTCTCGGGATCGCTCCGGGCGTCACGCCAAGTATCGTACAGCCCGAGCGCGTCCTCGACCGAAGCCGCCCAACACAGCGCTGCGTTGGCGGTGGTGTTCCCGGGTAGATTTAGGCCTGCTTTCTCGAGCAGTTCGGCGCTGTAAGCGATGGACTTGAGGGCTTCCAGCAGCGCCCGGAAATGCGCCACATAGAGCCCTTCGGCAACATCCCGGAGTTCCACGTAGCGGTCCCTCGCCGCGTGAAGGCTCGGGCTGGCGGGCTGGCGGCCGCGGATCAGAATCCCAACGGTTACCCGTTCTGCTGTCGCCTGCCGCATGGCGGTTGTGACCGCGCGCCAGCCTTTCCGGGCATCCCCGGCCTGCTTTCGCGCCTCCTCGGCGGCAGCTACGGCGTCTGCCGCCAGCTTAACCGCTTCGTCAGACACAGGCTCCCCGGCTGCACGGGCCTCCGCCAGCCGCGCTTCCAGGGCGCTCGCTTCCGCCTTGAGGGCGCGGGCCTGAGCGCGCGCTGGCGTGGCCTCGTTCGCCCAGACCTGCTTCAGCATGCGCTCTTCCAGGAAGTAGCTGTACAACTCGTCGGAATCAAGCCCGAACTGCTTCGCGAGTGCCCTGCACAGGCCCGCGAGAGACCGCACGATCTGCTCCCCGCTCGTGGCGCATTCGGCCTGGAGCAGAGCCCACGGGAAATCGGCGTCAAAGAGCCGGCCGCCCTGACAGTCGCGGAGAACGGCCAGCACCTCGGAGGAATCGATGACCGGGCAAAGGATGCGCAGGTTGATGCCCGACAGCCGATTCTCCCGGTGTCCCCCGCCCTGGGGCGATAGGCACAACGCGCTCACTTTCTGCCAGTTTCGGTCACAACCTGTGCAGTACTGACACTCAGCTTCGCATCCCCACAGGGAGCGATGCAACGGCTGACATCCCCAGACCAGAGCGGCTATGATCGTCTCGGATTCCCGCGACAGTGGCGCGTCGGTGTTGCGGGCGCCACTGGAACCATGTCCCTCGTCATGAGTACCGCGGCACGGCGCCATCACTGTCCTCCAAGTGTAACCACGAGTACGGCCAGACACCCGTCCCCGCAGCCTGGTGTTCCGGTACTGACGTCCCTATATATAGACGAGAGCGTCACCGAGACATTTTGGTCGCGGGAAGCCTTTTTTTCGAGCGAGCGA
>JAGPGE010000098.1 GCA_018056145.1 Armatimonadota bacterium | reverse complement strand
GCGTGGCGCAGGCAAATGCGCATTTCGGGTCTCGCGGGGTTCCGGGCACGTGCTGCTGAAGCTCGCGGACCTGCAGACGGCAGCCCCGATGAACGCCATTGTCCTGTGCCGGCTGTATGTGCCAAAGGAAGGCACCGTCGCCCACACGCTCAATGCGCTGCGAGGCGAGCGCACCACCATCGGCGTCATCCCCACGAGCCCATCGGTGCGCGCGGGCATCGCCGCCGACCCCACCATGCGGCGCGGCGGATCGGCTTCCCCGGGCGCGAGCGCCCAGTCGCAGTACGTCACCGAGGCGAAGGTCGGAGCCGGCGCTGGCAGGTTCATCGGCCGCAACCCCACCGACCAGATTGGCTGGACCTGCTGGTACAAGACCTTCCCAAGCCCGCTGGACATCAGCGGACACGCGGGCATCGGGGCATGGATCAGGGGTGACGGTATGGGGCAAGCGCTGAAGATCCAGCTTACCGACGGCAAGCACTGGCGCGACTATTATGTGACCATTGACTTCACCGGCTGGAAGTACGTGGAACTGCCGCGGCCCGAAGGTGAGCCCATCGACTACACGCACATCACCCAGTGCAACATCTACTTCAACGGTCTCCCCCGCCGGAGCGAGGTCGAGTGCCTTGTCGACGACATCCGCGCCTTGGCTGAACTGGACGGACAGCCCGAACCGCACGGTGACGACACGGTTCTCGCGAGCATGGATGACCCGCTGGAACAGTACTTCTCGCTCCCGGCCACGGTGCTTTCGGCCGACTGCGTGGCAGAATACGGGACAGAAGACGCCGGGGTTGCAGTTATGGTCTGCCCGTCGGATGAACTGGCGAGGGGGCTGGTGGAAGTCGAACTCGCCGCCGGTCTACCAAGCCCGCATCTCGGCGGCGTTTGGAACAAGGAATCCGACGAGATCAACCGCTCCTACCTGTTCATTACTTCCATGGGGCTCGACGATGTGGACATGGTGATCGACTTCGCGCGCAAGTGCGGGTTCAGCACCATCCTCATCGGGCAGGAGAGCTGGTCCGAAAGCCTGGGGCACTACCCGGTCAACCGCAAGCGCTTCCCGAATGGGCTGGATGACCTGCGTGAGGCAGTGGACCGCTTCCATGCCGCGGGTTTCCGCTGCGGCCTGCACTTCCTGGCCGCCGCGATCTCGAATAATGACCCCTATCTCACCCCGGTGCCCGACGACCGCCTGGTGATGGACGAGTTCACGGAGCTTGGTGAAGCGGTGGATGAGAAGGCGACATTCATCCCCACTTCGACACCGCCGACCAAGTTTCCGGCCATTGAGGGCGGCTACCTGGGCGATTCGGCG
The DNA here is from genome assembly GCA_018056145.1 of Armatimonadota bacterium. Lineage (GTDB taxonomy): Bacteria > Armatimonadota > Zipacnadia > Zipacnadales > JABUFB01 > JABUFB01. The sequence continues at coordinate 10,439 of JAGPGE010000098.1, read as the reverse complement.
GTGGTGCGCATCGGCGATGAGCTGATCTTCTACGGCTCGACGTCTCTCGAAGAGCCCTACGGCTTCAGGGACTGCCGGCGGGGAATGTACGGGACAACCGCCGCTGCGCACGCGCAGGGCAGCCGGATCTCCCACGTGATGCGCGGTTACGGGTACTTCCTGCATGATCCCGACAAGGGCCTGACCCAGGAGGTGGCCCGGAACCTGGCTGCGGTGGCGAACGGCTGCGGCGCGGATATGCTCTACTTCGACGGTTCCGAGCGCCTCAAGGGCCCACACTGGCGCTACAATGCGCTGCTGCACAAGGCGTACTGGGATGCCCTGGGCCGCGACGACATGCTCCTGCAAGCCAGCAGCGTGTCCCCCTGGTCGTGGCACATGCTGGCCCGGTATGCGTCGGCGGACGGTCATGGTGACCTGAAGTGGTATCTCGACGAACGTCTGCCCCGGTTCGAGTGGTACTCCAATAACTACCTGCCGCTGGACCTGGGCTGGTACTACATCTACGGCCAGCAGGTCACACCCGACCAGATCGAGTATGTCTGCCAGAAGGCGTTGGGCTTCAACTGCTCTTTCAGCATCCAGACCAACCCGCAGACGATCCGCGACAACCCGCGAATGGACGAGTACATCCGGATCATCCGGGCGTATGAGGACCTTCGGGTCAAGGGCACACTGCACCCGGCCCTGCGTGAGGACTTCAAGATCGCCGGCAAGGAGTACCGCCTGACAGGCGACGCGACCAACCCCACGTTCCGCCGGATCAACTACGGCAAGGAAGTCGCGATCCTTCCCGGTTCGCCGGAGCAGTCGGTAACGGTGGAGGTTGATCCGTCGCTGGGCAGGCCCGTGCTCGGCCTGGAAGTCCGTGCGGGGAGACAGGTCGCCCCCGGGCCTGAGTACTCAGAGGAGAACACCTGGATGCTCGAGGACTTTGAGAGCATCACGCCCTATGTCGCCAAAGGCGCGGGAGACCTGGCCCAGCATACGGTGGGCACGAACCTCGCGGGAAGCACGAGTCCCGGCGTGACCCAACAACTGGAACTAGTCTCGGATGGGGCGCGGGTCGGGCAACACTGCGCCCGGTACACCGCCACCAGCACCCGGACCGACGATGGCGGCTGGTCGGCGGTGGGCAAGCGCTTCGACGCACCCCTGGATCTGCGCGAGCACGTGGCTCTCGGCGTGTGGATCCACGGGGACTCGTCAGGCGCGAAGCTCAAGATCCAGCCTCGCGGGGGCACCGGCCACTGGGCGCAGGACTACTACATTGACATCAACTTCACCGGCTGGCGATTCGTATTGCTCGAACGGCCGGAGGTGCCGAACCCCGAACCCATCGAATACGATACCGTGTCGCTTCTCACCTTCTACTTCAACGCAATCCCCGCCGGGAAGACCTGCACGGTGCTGATCGACGGGCTCAAGGCACTGCGCAGAATCACCCATGCGCGCACGCCCGCGCCGGTGTTCCGCATGGGCGAGGCGACGTTGCGGGCTGAAGCCAGCCTTGCCGAGGGTGAGTGGCTGCTGCTCCCCGCCAGTGGTGAGGCAACACTGAAGACATCTGAGAGCGCCACGCCGGTGCCTGTATCGGGCGCCCTGGTGGCGCCTGCCGCGGGAACGGCGGAGATTCGGGTGGAGCAGCCCGCGGGGGCACAGCAGACGCGGGAACTTGGGGTACGCGCCTGGGTGGAGTACGTGAAGGAGTAGACCCGAGGCACGGCCCCTGAGAGGAGGAGCACTAAAACCGTGTCAGCAGACAGCCCCAGGCGGCCGAAGCTCGATCGCCGGCCGCTGTACGTCATCGTGGCGATCATTCTGATCGTCGACGCCATCATCGTGGGCGCGGTTCTATGGCGCACACGTGCGCTCACGGATGCCTGGGAGAACAGCCAGACCGAACTGCACCGCCTGATGGATGGGGGCGTACCGGTAGTCGAAGCGCTGGAGAAGTACCAGGCGGAACGGGGCAGATACCCAGACCGGCTCGAGGAACTGAAGCCGGACTTCCTCAGCGAGTTGCCGGGGAAGCCCGAAGCCGCCACGCAAGACTGGGCGTACGCGCCTGAAGCCGGGGGCAAGGGCTTCGAGTTGACCCTCAAGCTGCCGGGAGATTTCTACCCCCACGGCTACGGCTTCTTCTGCACGCTGGTGTACCGGTCTGATCGCGCTTACCCGGACAGCGGATATGGCGGCTCGAAGGTCTGGAGCGACCGCGGCTGGGCGTTCTACAACGAGTGAGGAGCGCGGTCACCGTCCCGTTCGCAGGTCACGCTCGATCCACAGGCTGTCGCCGTCCACCCACTCCATGACCGTGGTCTTCCCGGCGCGCTCGCGCACGAACGCATACCGGGCGTTGGTAGCCACTGGCAGATCGCGGGACATGGTACCCGGCTCAACGCCGCGCTTGCGGATCACCAGCAGATCCACGGTGTCGCCGGAAATCACCCGCACGCCGTAGGCAAGCTTGCCCTCGAAGGATTCCACCGTAACCTCAGGCTCTTTCCCCACAAAGGGTACCAGGGCCACGCAGAACGTCTGAACTGAGCGCGGCGCTACGCTCTTGCGCAGGCCGATGGAGGGGATATATCCCCAGCCTGGCGATCCGGGCGTCCAGCTTCCGCTGTCCGCGCCGGGCTGGATGTTGGCCAGGATCCCGTCGCAGCCGGTGCACAGGCCCTGGTCGATCTTCACGCCGCGCAGTCCGCCTTCGCGGGGGGGCACCAGCGCCAGCCCCTGCCGATTCTCCCGCCAGAGCACGATCCGCCCCACAGTACCCGACTCCCGCGTCCCGTTCACATGTGCCAGCCACTGGAGTTCGCGGCGGATGTCCCCACAGTTGGCGATTTCATCGAAGACCAAAAAGTAACCGTCTCGCGGGTGGAAGACAGTGCGCCGGTGGATCGCGTCCGGGTAGCCCTCCTGCTCCGCGGCCACCAGATCGAAGGCCGGATGGGTCTGCCACGCGGTCAGTTTGCCGTCCGATGCTGACTGGCTGGACTCGTCGATCATCACCGTATTGTGGGCCCGGGTCTGACGATGCCAGGACTGGTGCAGTTCGGCGTGAAGGGACGGGTTCGGCGCGGGACCGGCATCCAGCACCCAGGGCTGACCATTGGCGTACAGCGTGAAGCCCAGGCGGTCGAAATGCCCGAAGGGGCCACCATGACGCCCGTAGTCGAGCAGTAGATAGCCGTCGTCGACATCCCAGCCATCGCGCAGGACCGCGAAGCCTGTATCGGGTAGGCAGAGCGAGGTGAACTGCGGCTTGGTGGAGACAAGATCGGCTGGGAGCAGATCGGGCACGGGGGCTTCCGTGGGGTCGATCCGCCCCGCCGTGAGCCAGTCCGCGCGGCGGAACATTCGGATGCCGTCCAGGTAGGCCCGTGCGAGGGCAAGTGGCCGGCAGGGCGAATCCCCAAGCGCAGGGGTCTCCCCAAGCGGCGTGGCGATTTTCGCCAGCCAGTCCACGCAGCGCTCGAGGGTCACCCGACCCGCTCCCCAAGGCCGGGAGAGGAAGTCGGGATCGCCTCCGGCCGCCCGCACCCGGGCATATCGCAGCAGGTGCTCCAGCGCCAGCGAATGGGCCGCCGGATCGCACTCGATGTGGCCCCCGTCGGTCATGAAGTCCGCCATCACCGACTCGATGCGTTCATCCACGAGTTCCCGCCAGGACGCCGCTTCTGGAATCGCTGGCGCATAGTAGGCGAGGCAGCCGAGATTGCAGGTCCACAATGCCTGCTGGCTGCCGATGACAGGCGACAGTTCCACCGCGTACGCCACCCGCAGACCCAGGCGGCGCAGGTAGGTGAACACCAGCGCATGATCCAGGGGGGCCAGCGCTTCCCAGTGCGAGATCAGGTCATACGCGGCCGCGGCGTCATACAGTTCATAGCCTGAGTCCCACGGCGACTGCCAGGAGAAGGGCATGCGAAACACGCCGTAGGTGTAGAGATGCTCGACATTCGCCTGGAACGCTTCCCAGGCTCGTCTCGCGAACCGCTCTTCGCCGGTGAGCGCGAATGCCAGGGCGCAGGACCCGCGGATCGTCGTGAGCCGCGCCGCCTGCTCCTCTGCCTCGCGCGACTCCTCCAGGGGTGCCTGAATCCAGTGGAAAGGCGAGGGCTGGTAGCGTGGAACCGGGCCCTCAAGCAGCTTCTCGGCTTCGGCGATGAGGGCATCCAGGGAGGCCTTCACAGCCGGTTCAGTCGCGGCCCTGGAGTGTATCTCCGAAAGCTGGGCAGCCGACAGGGCGAGCTTCGGACCGCCGGCGCCGAGGAAACCGCGGAACTGGTCAAGCGGCACGGCGGGCAGGGGAGTGTGGAAGGGATAGTCCGGGTACAGGTCATCCTGCACCAGCGTCTCCGCCTTGCCCGTGGGGATCTCGTACAGCTTACCGTCCAGGAAACGCACGCTCACGCCCGGCACCGAACCCGCTCCAAGAGCGGCTCCGGCGACAAGAATGGCGAGGGTCGCACTGAGACGAGTGACAGGCATGGGTGACATCCACAGATGGGGCATTATCCAGAAGGTTCGCGGCTACAGGTCCCGCTTGAGCACTTTCCCCGCGGCGTTACGGGGCAATTCGTCCCGGAACTCAACGACCTGCGGGACCTTGTAACTCGCCAGATGCTGCGAGCAGTGGCGCTTGATGTCAAGCTCGGATAGCCGCTCCCCCGGCTGAGGCACCACAACCGCTTTCACCAGTTCGCCAAGAGCCGCGCGCACCCCGGTTGCGGGAATGCCGATGACCGCGGCGTCGCGCACGCCCGGGTGGGTGTAGATGATCTTCTCCACCTCAAGCGCATAGACGTTCTGACCGGCGACAATGATCATGTCCTTCTTCCGGCCATGCACATAGAAGAACCCGTCATCGTCCACCCGCGCGAAGTCTCCGGTGCGGAACCAACCGTCGACCACGGACTCCTCCAGCAGGCCGGGACGGTTCCAGTAGCCCGGGATGATGTTACCACGCCGAAAGCACAGCTCTCCGATCTCCCCGCGCGGCACGTCGTTGCCGGCGTCATCGATGATCCGCGTGTCGATCTCAGGCAGCGGCTTGCCGATGGAGTCCGGGCGGTCCGCGGCGTTGATGCTGGGCAGTACATGGGTGATTGAGATTGTCTCCGTCAGGCCGAAGAAATTGTGGAGCGCGATGCCCGGGAAGCGGTCGCGCAACTGGCCGATGGTGCGCACCGGCATGGGCGAGCCGGAATACGCGATGAGCCGCAGGGAGTCCAGGTTCGCTTCTGCCGCGCGCGGGTCGTTGATGAACAGGTGGAACAAGGTGGGCACCCCGATGAAGGTGGTGCAGCGATGGGTCTCAATGAGTTGCACGATATCGCCGATATCCGGCCGGGGCGCAATGCAGATGGCGCTTCCCAGGTATGCGGCGCTCGCCAGAAGACTGTACGAGGCGGTGGGCGCGAAGAACGGGATCACCAGCAAATGCACGTCCTCATGCCGGAAGGAGTGAGCGAAGATCGCGTTCTTCACATTGAAGTGAAGGGTCTCGTGAGTCATGATCGCGCCCTTCGGCTCGCCGGTGGTGCCCGAAGTATGCAGGACCACGGCGGTATCCGAAGGGTCGATGTCCGTGCTGGTCGTATAAGGCAGGCCCCTTGCCACCATGTCGGAGAAGGGCACATCGCAGGTGCAGTCGCCCACTCCAACGGTTGCCTGCACGTCCTCGCAGGCTTCGACCGCCTTGAGGACCGGTGCCGGAGTGTCCTCGTGGACAATCACCACTCGCGGCGCCACATTGTGGATGACGAAAGCGATCTCCTCATCCCGCAGCCGGATGTTCACCGGTGCGGCGATGGCCCCGAGCCTCAGAGCCGCCCAATAGGCGATGAGGCACTCCAGGCAGTTTGGTAGCGCGATGGCCACGCGGTCGCCTCTCGCCACGCCCAGTTCATCGCGCATGAACCCGGCCGCCCGGGCGATGCGATCATCCATCTCGGCATAGCTGAGGGCCGAGCCGCCGAAGATCGCCGCGGGAGCGGACGGGAACTTGCGCACCGAATTGCCCCAGTAATCGGCGATGCTGCGCAGGGGGGACTCGTACATGAAATCACCAGGCCGGTAGGGATCGGACTGCGAAACACGATAGTTCCAGCGATGGCCGGGCAATCCCTCCGTGCCCAAACTTTCGCGCGCTGTCGGTGTCTTAGCTTTGGTGTATAATGGCCCACGATTCTCGGCTGGAAACCACGCTGACGCACGAAAAGGAGCAACACGATGGAGTATAGGCAGTTCCCGCGCGGACGGATGCTCGAGGGCGCCGAGTACATCGAGATCATCAATGAGAACATCGAGCGCGGGCAGATCCGTTTCGCGCTCTTCGACTTCGACGGCACCATCTCGCTGATCCGCGAGGGCTGGCAAGAAGTCATGATCCCCATGATGGTGGACATTCTGGCCGACCTTGACACCGGCGAGACTCGAGAGCAGTTGCACGAGATCGTCCTGGAGTTCGTCACCCGCCTCACAGGCAAGCAGACGATATACCAGATGATGGAGTTCGCCGAGCATGTCACAAAGCGCGGCGGCCAGGCCAAAGACCCGCTGGAGTACAAGTGGGACTATCTCCAGCTTCTCTGGGAGCGGATCAAAGACCGGGTCGAGGGGCTCAAGGAAGGCCGCTATACCCGGGAGGAGATGGCGGTCCCTGGGGCGCTGGAGATGGTGGAATACCTGCACGAACGGGGCGTCACCCTCTACCTCGCAAGCGGGACCGACCGGCCGTATGTGCTGGATGAGTCAGAGTCCCTCGGTATGCATCCGTACTTCGGCGAGAATATCTTCGGCGCCATCGATGACTACAAGAACTACTCCAAGGCGATGATCATTGAGAAGATCATCACCGACCATGATCTCAAGGGCAGCGAGTTTGCGGGCTTCGGCGACGGCTTTGTGGAGATCGAGGAGACCAAGAAGGTGGGCGGCATCGCCGTCGGTCTCGCCGTGGATGAGAAGAACCGCGCGGGAATCGACGAATGGAAGCGCAACCGGCTCATTGAGTACGGCGCGGATATTATCGTGCCCGACTTCCGGGAGTACAAGCGGCTGTTCGCGTACCTGTTCGCGGAAGACTGATTGGAGAGCACATCGAAAGGCGATCACCCCGTCCATGCCCTATGCCCAGTTCGATCGCAGCCGCCTCATCGTCAGGCCACTGGCCGAGCGCGAGCACGATCTTGACCTGTCCGCAATCATGGAACTGGATGCGGACGTGCCGGACTACGCCCACCCCGGCCTGGACACTCTCGCGGCGCGCATCGTCGATGCCCGGAAGCGCAACGGGGAAATCCTCCTCATGATGGGCGCGCATGTGATCCGCCGGGGCAACTCGCGGTTCATCATCGACCTGCTGCGCCGCGGCATCATTACCCATATCGGCGCAAATGGCGCGTGCGCGATCCATGATTTCGAGTTCGCGCTCATCGGTGCGACCACTGAGAGCGTAGCCCGGTACATCCGCACCGGCGAATTCGGACTCTGGCAGGAAACCGGATGGATCAACGATGCGGTTAAGGAGGGCGCTCAGGCGGGCCTCGGCTTCGGCGAATCCGTCGGCAGGATGATCGTTGAGCGCGACTTCCCGCACCGGGATGTGAGCATCTTCGCCGCCGCGTACGAGCTTGGCATTCCCGTGACCGTGCACGTCGGAATCGGGAGCGATATCATCCACGAACACCCGAACTTCGACGGCGCGCTAACGGGGCTTTCGAGCTACCGGGATTTCCTCACGGTGACGGACACCATTACGCGGCTTGAGGGCGGTGTGATGCTCAACTTCGGGACTGCGGTCATGGGCCCCGAGGTGTACCTGAAGGCCCTGAGCATGGCGCGAAACGTGGCCCGCCAGGAGGGGCGCGAGATCGCCCACTTCACCACCGCCGTGTTCGATCTGATGGACCTTGGTGAAAACGTGGGCGTGGGGCCCGAGAAGTCCGACCCGCACTACTACTACCGGCCCTGGAAGACCGTCCTCGTGCGCACTGTGCAAGACGGCGGCGAGAGCTTCTACTTCAAGGGCGACCACCGCGTCACGTTCCCGAGCCTGTACCGGCGAGTGGTGGCGAATCTGGAGGGTCAAGGTTGACTTCCCAGCGCATGGAAGAGCTTCTGGCCGGGTTTTCCGGCGCGTCCATCGCAGTCATCGGCGACTTCTTCCTGGACAAGTACCTCATTCTCGAAGAGCGCCTCACCGAGGTCTCCGTTGAGACCGGCCTCGACGCCTACCAGGTGGTTGCTCGCAGGCTGAGCCCTGGTGCAGCAGGAACGGTGACCAACAATCTCACCGCGCTGGAAGCGGGAGAGGTCTTCGCGGTCGGCTTCACGGGGGACGACGGCGAAGGCTTCGAGCTTCGCCAGGGCTTGGCGCGAACTGGTGTAGACATGACCGCACTCTTGCGCCGTCCGGACCAGGTCACGCCGACCTACACGAAGCCGATGCTGCGGGACAATTCGGGCGTCGAGCGCGAACTGAACCGGCTGGACATCAAGAACCGCCAGGCGACCCCTCCTGATCTTGAGGATGCGATCCTCGAAAACCTGCGTGCCCTGCTGCCCCGAGTACAGGCCGTGATCATCGCCGACCAGGTGGAGCAGCGCGACCTGGGGGTCATCACCGACCGCGTGCGTGACGCGGTTGCCAAGATCGCGCGAGAGAACCCGGAAGTGCATTTCCTGGCGGATTCCCGCGCGAACATCGGGCTGTTCCGCGAGGTGATGATCAAGCCGAACAAGATCGAGGCGGCGCGGTCCTGCGGGTTCACAGGAACCGAGACCGGACTGAGCGCCGAGGACGCGCGCAGATTCGGGACCGAACTGGCCGCGCGCAACCATCGCCCCGCTTTCGTGACCGCTGGGCCCGAAGGCATCCTGGTCTTCGATGGAGACAGCGTGACCCACGTTCCGGGCATTGCCTCCCCGCCGCCCATCGACATCGTGGGCGCGGGAGACAGTTGCACGTCAGGCATTGTTCTGGCGATGTGTGCCGGGGCTTCCCCACGCGAGGCGGCAGTTGTGGGCAACTGCGTGGCCTCGCTCACCGTGCAGCAGATCGGGACCACCGGGACCACCACGCGGTCCGAAGTGCTGCGCAGATTTCAGGATCACGCGCGGTTGTTCGAGAGTATCTGATGCCCTGCCCGGTGATCCCCAATGCTCCTTCGCCAGCCCCTGCTTCCTGCCCGGTTCATCAGCCGCCCGAACCGTTTCGCAACGTGGGCCGAGCTCCACGGCAGGCGCATCTACTGCCACATGCCCAACCCCGGGCGCATGCACGAACTGCTGCATGAGGGCGTGGAGCTCTGGGTGCGCCCGTCTGAAGGGCCGGGCCGGGTCACTACTCACGATGTAGTCCTCGCGCGTCATGGTGACAGCCTGGTCTGCCTGGACAGCCGCCTTCCCCCCGACCTGTTCCTGGAGGCCCTCGACGCCGGCCTCGCACCCGAACTCGGCGGGTACTCCCGCGTCCGGCGCGAGGTCACCGTGGGCTCCAGCCGTCTGGACCTCGAGCTTGCCTGCGACGCTGGCGCGTGGCTGGTGGAGACAAAGTCCTGCACCTTGCGCATCGGCGATGTGGCGCGGTTCCCCGACGCTCCCACGAAACGCGGTGCGCGGCACCTGGAGGAACTCGTCGTCGCCCAGCGCGCTGGCTACTGCACCGCCGTGGCGTTCATGATCCAGCGCGAGGACACAGGTGTCTTCGCGCCGAACCGCGACACTGACCCCGAATTCGCCGAGGCGCTCCATGCCGCGGCTGAAGCGGGTGTCCAGGTGCTCGCAATGCGGTGCCGCGTGACCCCCGAGGCGGTCGAGCCCGTCCAGCGAGTTCCGATTGACCTCGACCTGTAGCCGCCCAACCAGGAAGGTCTTTCCATCTCCCCCAGCGCAATCGTATCCACAAACGTATCCGAACGCACCCGGAGGTCAACATGGCCCGCATCGTCATCAACACCGACCGCACGCTGGGCGAGATCCATCCCCACATCTACGGCCAGTTCATCGAGCATCTCGGCCGCTGCATCTACGGGGGCATCTATGACCCGGGCTCGCGCCTGGCCGACGAGAACGGTTTCCGCCGCGATGTCATGGAGGCGCTCCGGGAACTCAAGCCGGGCATCCTGCGCTGGCCGGGCGGCAACTTCTCTTCCGGGTACCACTGGCAGGATGGCGTCGGCCCGCGGCGCAATGCCCGGCCCGAGCTGGCCTGGAACACGATTGAGCCCAACACCTTCGGCACCGACGAGTTCATCCGCTACTGCCGCGCTGTCAACTGCGAGCCGTACATCTGCCTCAATATGGGCAACGGCACCATGGACGAGGCTATCCCGTGGGTGGAGTACTGCCACGTGGAACAGGGGACGCAGTATTCCGAAATGCGCCGGGCCAACGGCGCAGAAGCGCCCCACGCCGTTAAGTAC
>JAGPGE010000820.1 GCA_018056145.1 Armatimonadota bacterium | reverse complement strand
GCACGACGAACGCGATGGAGGGCGGGGTGATGAGACCTTTGCGCCGCAACCTGGACCGCGCTACGGCGTATCACAGCGACACAGGCGCAAACGTAGCGATATTCCTGGCGATTGCCAGACTCAACGCCAAGCAACGCGGCAAGCCATGGGTACACGAGACCGACGATCTAATAACTATGCTATACAATGCTGGACCTTAGACTTTCGTACAGACCCCTTTGAGGGCAGGATTGCGCCTCGCGAAAGCCGAACTGTACTCTGGCCCCAGCCGGCCTGACGTCTCACGCCGCCGCAGACGGTCCTTGGGAGCATGCGCCCAAAGGGCATGAACGAGACTACACGGGTAGACTTCCACTGCCACTCGATCTACAGCGACGGCACGCTTGCGCCGCGCGAGCTTGCGCGCCAGCTTGCCGCCCACCGGGTGGAGTTCGCGGCCCTCGCGGATCACGACACGCTCGAAGGCCTGGAGACATTCCGCCAGGCAGTGTCCGCCCGAGGGATCGGGGTCATCAACGCCGTCGAGATCACCACGCGCCTTGATGGCAACGAGGCACATCTGCTAGCCTACGGCTTCGATCCGGATCACCACGAACTACGGGCCACCCTGGCCTCGCTGCGACAGTTCCAGGCGCCTGCCGCCGGGAGTGTGGAAGGGTCCATCCGCGGAAGGGGAGCCGCTCCGCGTTCCGGTGAGTCCGCCGTATCCGCTGACACGGCCGCCCCCGGCGGAAGGATCACGACCGAAGACGCCATCGCCTTGATACACCGCGCCGCCGGGAAGGCATTCCTGGCTCACCCGCTCACCACGATTCCCGATCTCCAGCGCCTGCGCTCAGCTCTGGGGCATCTCAAGCAGTGGGGGCTCGACGGGATTGAGGCATACTACGGCCCATACCCGGAAGCCCTGCGCGACGAACTGGCGGCCATCGCCGGCGAGATGGACCTCCTGGTGAGCGGGGGCAGCGATGCCCACGAAGCCAGGACCGGGAATGGAAGACCCTTCGGGGTGGGTATGCCTACCGAAGCGTGGAAAGCATTCCGGGACGCTGTCTGCAGCGTGGGATCCCAGCCACAGGATGCCCGACCGGTCGCGCCTGCCCGCGTTGGTCTCAGGCGCCGCCACATTTTCTTCCACGTCGTCGTCCCCACCCTGCTTGCCATCACTCTCTTCGCAGTCGCTCTCTACGCCGTATTCCTGCCGGCCTTCGAGAAATCCCTGATGGACCGCAAACGCGAGATGATCCGGGAGCTGACCAACTCCGCATGGAGCATTCTCGCCGGATACGAGCGAGATGTGCAGGCCGGGCGTCTCACCCGCGAGCAAGCCCAGGAGATGGCAATCTCGCGCATCGAGATGCTGCGGTATGGGTCCGAGGGGAAGGACTACTTCTGGCTGCAGGACATGCATCCGCGCATGATCATGCACCCGTATCGCAAAGACCTCAACGGAAAGGATGTGTCGGGTTTTCAGGACGCACGGGGTAACCGGATCTTCCAGGAGTTCGCGGAGGTGGTCCGCAATCAGCAGGAGGGGTACGTGGACTACGTCTGGCAGTGGAAGGACGACCCCACGCGACTGGCGCCCAAGGAATCCTACGTTCGCGGGTATGAGCCCTGGGGCTGGATCATCGGGACCGGCCTGTATACGGAGGATGTAAGCCGTGAGATCGCCCAGGTGGAGCGCAGGCTCCTGCTCACCTCCCTCGGGATCTCCGCGCTGGTCGCGTTTCTCCTCCTGTATGTGCTCAAGCAGAGCCTGCGGATCGAGCGCGAGCGCCGGGAGGCCGAGGAGGGCCTGCGGGAATCAACCCAGCGCTACCAGTCGCTGGTGGAGGCCACCACCGACGGAACGCTTCTGGTGCTTGGAGGCCGCTGCCGGTACGCGAACCCGATGCTGCTCGACCTGCTGGGATGCACGGCGGCGGAGCTCGAGCTTCTGGACCTGGAAGACGTTCTGCCGCACATTCGCGAGAATGAGCAGGCATGGCGGCGCATTGCCGAACTGCTTGAGGGGGACGAGTCGTCTGAGGGCTTCGACGGGACCCTCCGGCGCCGTAACGGCACGCTGGTCGATTGCGCCCTGGGCCTGAGCCGGATCCCGTTCGCTGCCCGCGGCGGGCTCATTCTACTTGCAAAGCCAGTCGGGGTGACGCCTCCGGAGGGCACTGGTTCGGGACCGGCAGGCGACCGGCGGCACGGAGCCGTTTCCGAAGACCTTCCGGCAGGCCTGCTGCGGGCTCTCGCCACGAGCAAGGGCACGGTCATCAGCGCAAGCGCTTCGGCCCGGAAGCTGCTGGGGTACGCCGACAGGTCCGGAACGCAGGGCCACGCCCTCTCCGACCTGTTCCCGGACGGGGCAGCATACGCGCGGTTTCTGGCGGGGCTGCTGCGGGATGGGAGAGCCGAAACCCAGTTGCACCTGTCCGGCAGTGACCTGACCGGGCGGGTCCTCAGCCTGCGCGCGGTACTGGTAACGGATGACCGCGGACAGGGCAGATATGTGGACGCCGTCATCGAGGACGTCACCGTGGAATCCCGCCGGGAAGCAGAGAGGGAGAACCTGATCAACCGGCTTCAGGGCTCCATGCTGTTTCTGCACGAGCCGGTGGGACAGGCGGAACACGCCGCGGTCTTCTGCGACCTCGACACTCCTGTCCGCACCGT